>JBFHKK010000223.1:0-5093 GCA_041595475.1 Pseudomonas sp.
CGGCCTCGCTCTTGCGGTCACGCTCCACCCGGGTGAAGCTGACCGGGCCGCTGAAGGTCGGGTTGTCTGCCGTGACGGTGCCGACCGAGCCGCCGCTGGGCGGGGTCAGGCGCAGGTTGTCGGTGTCCTGGCGGCCCAGTTCGACCCCGGCCAGCAGCTTGTGGGTGATGGCGCCGGTGTTCAGCTCGTAGAGCAGGTCGGTCTGGTTGACCAGGTTCTGCCGCTCGGTGTCGTCACGGTAGGCGCCGACGGCGATGTTGCCGTTGTTCTGCAGGGCGCCGGTGACATAGAGGTTCTGGTAGTACTTGTCATAGTCGGCGTAGCGGGTGCGGTTGCGCAGGGTCAGGCCGTTGTCGAACTCGTGCTCGACCAGGGCGTTGAAGGCCACGGTCTCGGTCTCGTTCGGGCTCAGCTTGGCATTGCCGAAGAAGCTGTCGGTGTCGCCCAGATCCAGCGGGCGGTTGCCCAGGGCGCTGTTGCCGGCGCCGTTGACCGAGGGCTGGCCGCGATCGCCGATGCGCTCGTCCTTGAAGTACTCGGCGCTGAGGACGATCTTGGTCTGCTCGGAGGGCCGCAGGGTGGCGGTGGGGGTGAAGCCGAAGCGCTCCAGTTCGACGTCGTCGCGGTAGCTGTTGCTGTCCTCGAACACCCCGTTGAAGCGCAGGGCGAACTGCTCGTTGACCGGGCTGCCGACATCCAGGGTGGCGCGGCGGTGGTCGAAGGAGCCATAGGACAGACTCAGCTCGCGCACCGGGTCCCAGCCGGCCTCCTTGCTCACCCTGTTGAGCACGCCACCGGAGCCGCCACGGCCGAAGATCATGGCGTTGGCGCCCTTGAGCACCTCGATGCGGTCGGTGTTGTAGAGGTCGCGGTAGGTCTGGATGTCGTCGCGCACGCCGTCCAGGTAGAAGTCACCGGTGGTCACGCCGGCGCCGCGGAAATTGACCGCATCGCGGTTGCCTTCGCCCTGGGAGGCCTGCACGCCCGGCACGTACTGCACCACCTCACTGATGCTCTGCAGCGACATGTCCTTGATCAGGTCCTGGGGGACCACGGTCACCGCCTGGGGCACGTCGATCAGCGCCGTGTCGGTCTTGGTCGCGGTGCGGCTCTTCTTGGCGTTGTAACCCTTGACCGGGCGGGTGTCGCTGCTGGCCGAACCCACTACCTGCATGCTGTCGAGTTCGTGAGCGGGCTCCTGGGCCTGGCTCAGCGGGGCATAGAGGGAGACGGCGCACAGCGCTGCGCCGAGCGGCAGCAGCCGGAAAGGGGGTCGAGTCACAGGAGATACCTCAGATAGGAAATTGGAAGCGTGCGCATTTTACGCAAATACGAATCGCTCGCAATAGCCAATATGACGTATTTACTTCTCGCTCCTGCCCTCCTCCCTACCGAGCGCCGACCGCGGCGATCGGCCTAACGGCTGCTGCGGGCGGCTTCGATCACCTCGATATAGGGCTCGGCCAGGCGCTGGTCACGGATCAGGGCGATGAAGTCGCGGCCCTGCGAATCCTTGGCCTCGAGGTCGTAGCCGGCCTCGACGAAGAAGCCCACGAAGCGCTCGAAGTCGTCGATGCGCAGGCCGCGGTAGGCCTTGATCAGCTTGTGCAGGGACGCCGGCGTGGCATCGGCCGGCTCCACATCGAGAAACAGCTTGATCGACTCATCGCCGATTTCTTCGCCGATCACCTGCTTCTTGTCTTTGCGCATCGCTCTCTCCAACTAACCAGGCCACAAGGGGCGCGCAGTTTACCCCCGTCGCGGGCCGCCGCTCAATCGAACTGCCGGCCCATCCAGGCCAGGTAATCGACCGCCGCCGGCTCGCCCTCGGCCGGCGCCCAGGGCGCGCGCTCTTCGGCCTGCAGCGGCCGGTAAGGCCCGGCCTTGCACTCGAACAGGATGCTGTCGGGCGCCAGCACCACCAGGGCGTGAAACAGCCCCGGCTGCAGGTCGACACCCAGGCAGTCGCCGCCGGCCTCGAGCCGCCGCCGCTCGAGCAGATCGCCCTTGTCGTCGAAGATCAGCAGGCCCAAACAGCCCTTGAGCACCAGCAGGGTTTCCGCCTTGTCGGCGCTCAGATGGCGATGGGGGGCGATATAGGTCCCCGGCTGCAGGCCCACGGCCAGGCGATGGCAGGCCTCGTCCATCTGGTGGAAATTGTGGTGCTGGCGCAGGCGCGGACTGGCGGCGGCCTGCTCGGCCAGGGCGGCGAACAGGGCTTGATCGAGAAAGCGGGGGGCGCTCATCGGCCTAGAGCCCCTTGACCGCGTAGATGCCCGGCGCGTTGCGCCAGTAGCCCTTGTAGTCCATGCCGTAGCCGAAGATATAGCGATCGCTGCAGGGCAGGCCGACGAAGTCGGCCTGCAGATCCGGGCGCGCCTTGCGGTCATGTTCCTTGTCGATCAGCACCGCGGTGTGCACCGCGGCCGCGCCGGCGTGGCGGCAGAAATCGATGATCGCGCCCAGGGTGTGCCCCTCGTCGAGGATGTCGTCGATGATCAGGACATCGCGATCGATAAAGGAGATTTCCGGCTTGGCCTTCCAGAACAGCTCGCCGCCGCTGGTTTCGTTGCGGTAGCGGGTGGCATGCAGGTAGGACAGCTCCAGGGGGAAGGCGAGCTTGGGCAACAGCTTGCCGGCGAAGATCAGCCCGCCGTTCATCACGCAGAACACCACCGGATTGCGCTCGGCCAGCACGGCATTGACGCGCAGCGCCATGGCCGCGATCGCCGCCTCCAGTTCGGCTTCGGTGTACAGGCAGTCGGCTTCGGCCATGACTTGGCGGATATGGGCGAGATCGGCGGGCATGGGGTTTCCTCTTCGGTTAAGGCGCGGGCGCAGCAAAAGCGGCGGAGCGCCGGCTCGAGCGCGGGCCGGCAAAGGTACGCAGCGCAGCCGTCGCCGACAAGTTCGACTCGCCACAGGGTACGTCCGCGCGGGCGCCCTGGCGACCCGGCGCGACTGCCGGCCAGGCGGCCCGATGCTTTACTCTATCGGCCACCTCAGCCTGCCGGAGCGCACCATGCCCATCCATGAAATCCGCCACCCGCTGATCCGCCACAAGCTCGGCCTGATGCGCCGCGCCGACATCAGCACCAAGAGTTTTCGCGAACTGGCCCAGGAAGTCGGCGCCCTGCTGACCTACGAGGCAACCCAGGATCTGCCGCTGGAAAGCTGCCAGATCCAGGGCTGGGCCGGCCCGGTCGAGGTCGAGCGGATTGCCGGCAAGAAGATCACGGTGGTGCCCATCCTGCGCGCCGGCATCGGCATGCTCGATGGCGTGCTCAGCCTGATTCCCGGGGCCAAGGTCAGCGCCGTGGGCGTGGCGCGCAACGAACAGACCCTGCAGGCGCACACCTATCTGGAAAAACTGGTACCGGACATCCACGAGCGCCTGGCGCTGATCGTCGACCCCATGCTCGCCACCGGCGGCTCGATGATCGCCACCATCGAGCTGCTGAAGAAGGCCGGCTGCCGGGAAATCCGCGCCATGGTGCTGGTCGCCGCCCCCGAGGGCATCAGGGCGGTCGCTCAGGCCCACCCGGAGGTGCCCATCTATACCGCCTCGATCGACCAGCGCCTGAACGCGCACGGCTACATCATTCCCGGGCTCGGCGATGCCGGCGACAAGATCTTCGGCACCAAGCAGAAGGACGCCTGAGCGCCTTCAGAGCATTAGCGGGGCCCGCTCGCTCAAGGTCTTGAGCGCCGCCACCCAGCTCGGGTGGTCGTTCAAGCAAGGCACCAGGACCAGCTCCTGGCCGCCGGCCTGGCGGAACTGTTCGCGACCGCGATCGCCGATCTCCTCCAACGTCTCGATGCAGTCGGCAACGAAGGCCGGGCACATCACCAGCAGCTTCTTCACCCCCTGCTCGGCCAGGGCCTCGAGGCGCGCCTCGGTGTAGGGCTCGATCCACTTGGCCCGCCCCAGGCGCGACTGGAAGGCCAGCGACCACTGCTGCGGGCCCAGCCCGGCGCGTGCGGCGAACAGTTCGGCGCTGCGCAGGCACTGGGCCCGGTAGCAACGGGCGAGCACCTGCGGCGAGGCCGTGCGGCAGCAGTCGGCGCCCTTGAGGCAATGGTTGCTGGGGTCGAGCTTGTGCAGATGGCGCTCGGGCAGGCCATGGAAGCTCAGCAGCAGATGGTCGAAGCCCTCGGCCAGGTAGGGCTTGGCGCTGTCGACCAGGGCATCGAGGTATTCCGGCTGCTCGTAGAAGGGCGCCAGCAGGGCGAAGCGCATCACCAGACCGTGCTCGCGCACCACTCGCCTGGCCTCCTCGATCACAGTGGTCACTGTGCTGTCGGCGAACTGCGGGTAGAGCGGCGCCAGGGTCACCTGGCTGACCCCCTGCGCGGCCAGGCGCAGCAGCACGGCCTCGATCGAAGGCTGGCCATAGCGCATCGCCAGCTCCACCGGCCCCTGAGCCCAGTGCTCGGCCATCGCCGCCTGCAGGCGCTTGCCCAGCACCACCAGCGGCGAGCCCTGCTCCCACCAGATCGAGGCATAGGCCTCGGCCGATTGCGCCGGGCGGCGCAGCAGGATCAGCGACACCAGCAGGCGGCGCAGCGGCCAGGGCAGGTCGATGACGTAGGGGTCCATCAGAAATTGATTGAGGTAGCGCCGTACATCAGCCACGTCGGTCGACGCCGGAGAACCCAGGTTGACCAGCAGCAGGGCATGATCGGTCATATATCGTCCTAGTCAGTTCGGCCCAGCAGATCCTCGAGGGCCGCATCCAGATGGGTGAATCTAAAGGTGAAACCGGCCTCGCTCAGGCGCACCGGCAAGGCCCGCTGGCCGCCCAGCAGCAGCTCGGACAATTCGCCCAGCAGGGTGCGCAGAACGATGGCCGGCGCCGGCAGCAGGGTCGGGCGACCCAGAACACGGCCGAGCGCCTCGGTGAATTCGGCGTTGCGCACCGGCTCCGGTGCGCACGCATTATAGGGACCTGCAGCCTGCTCGTGGTTGAGCAGAAAATCGATCACCGCCACCTCGTCGGCCAGGTGGATCCAGGGCATCCACTGGCGGCCGTCACCGAGGCGACCACCGAGGCCGAACTTGAACGGCAGGAGCAGGCGCTGCAGCATGCCGC
>JBFHKK010000224.1:0-5070 GCA_041595475.1 Pseudomonas sp.
GATACAAGCGACTGGAACCCGTCGCAATAGCCTCAGCAGACAGCACCGTGTATCCCAATCTGTATCCCTTTGAAAAAACTAAATAAAAAAACACATATAAATCAGCATACTATATGACTGGTTAGAAGCGTGTCTCTCGACCAAATCCCAGTTTCTAGCAGTCCAAACCTGTCTACGAAACACCCCAAGAAGCCCGCCCTGTGCGGGCTTTTTTGTTATGACCTGCCTAGACCGAAGCCTCTGCCCCGCCCCTGCGGACCTACTCGGGCCGGCATCGCAACGCCAATGGACACCCAAAAACGCAAGCTGCAAGCATCGGTCAGGCGCCAGATAGCCTGAGGCTAGCGATCAGTAAAGGCGCAGGCTAACATCCGCAGCCCGACCACATAGGCTGAACAAGGGTCGATACCATGAGCCCATGGGCATGGAAGCTAGCAGCATTGGCGATCGGCGCACTGGGTCTGTGGTGCGTCGTACAACTCGCTCGAGTGACCAGTCATCCCTTCTGGCCCCTCGTCCGGGGCACCATCAAAAGCAGCCGACTGGTGGGCAGCCGCCACTGGGACAGTTCGGAAAGCAGAACCGTCGACAACAGATGCCAGCTGATCGACGTCGAATACCACTTCGCTGGTCGCGCCTATCTAACCTCGGTACCCAACAGTGACGCCTTTCGCGACAGGGTCGCCGGCGATCCTCTGCTTCTACGCGTCTGCCCCTGCTACCCCAGGTTGATCTGGGCCGATCCCTTCCAGCAGGCCAACGGCGCATGCCAGGAATTTCGTCTCGCAGAGTACCTGCTGGGCGTCACCTTCTGGGCCGGCACTAGCCTGGGCGCCTTAAAACTGGCCTCTATTCTCTGGACAAGCATGGGCTGACGCCCTCGCCACCACACGACCTCGACAATGGTGCCGAGCCACTGGTCGCAGCCGCATCCGCGCGCGCCCTCACCACGACATCAAAGAGATTCACTCATGACTGACCGCCAGGCTGTCAGCGAAGAAAGGCCACCACCTGCTCGGCATCGAAGGGCCAATTCAATTCGGCACCGCTATCGCAGCGACGCAATACTGGTATCCGCAGCCCATAGTGCTCAACCCATTCCTCGCGCTCGGCGATGTCGATCAGTTCCACCAGCAGGCCATGTTCGACAAAGGGCATCAGCATGGCCTCGGCCACCTCGCAAAGGTGACAACCCAGGGTACCGAAGAGCTGGCATTCTGGTGCCATCGCGCGCCTCCACTATGCTTGAGGCCTGCAGTCTAGCACTAGCTCCGGGCGCCAGGCGCCTGGCCGAGACCCAGTTGATCCGAGGCAAGCAGGCCCTGTAACCCCTCCAGCATCAGGCCGTTGAATCGCTCGGCCTTCTCCAGACGCGCCTCATCGAAACGCCCGTCCAGGGCGAAGCTGCCGTCGAGCAGGGTCTGCAGGGTGCCGGCCGCTTCCTGGAAGGCCTCATCGGCGCTGCGCAGCGCATCGAGCAGGCCCTGGGCATACTCGCGCAGCGCGCCGTTTACCGCACTGGCCCCTTCGCCCGGCCCGGCCACCGAGGCATAGGCATCGCTGGCTTGGCGCATGCTGCTCTGGGTCAGGGTCAGGGACATCGATGCCAACTGCTCGCCATCGAGTTCCAGCGCCAGCGCGCGATCGAAAGCACCGGCCAGATCGCCCGAGTAGAACTTGTTGGACAACTCTTCCACCTGGGCAAAGAGCTTACTCAGCGCGGCCTTCTCCTGCTCATTGAGATTACCCTCGACGCTGACCTGATAGGCGCCGAATTGCAGACTCGCGGATCGGCTACGCGCACCTGTCGCGCCCCCACCCTCGCCGACGGCGGCGACATCGGAGCGGGAGTAATTGGCCGACGCCTGGGCGATGGAAATCCGCAGGCGATCGCCCTCACGAGTGGTCACCGACATCTCGAAGCTTTCCGCCCGGGCAACGAAGCGCTCGCTGCCGGCCAGCGGAACCTTGACACCCTCTTGCGCCGCGGAGCCATAGCGACTGTCCAGGCCGGCCAGGCCATCCTGAATGCGCTGGTAGGTGTCGTCGATATCCGCCGCCACCTTACCCTGCAGCACGCCCATGCCATCGAGGATCTTGCGCGCCTCGGCGAAGCCCTTTTCCACGCCTTCGCGGGCCTGGCTCAGCAGGTTTTGCAGCTTGGCCGGATCGGCACCACCGGCCGCCTCGCTGCGCAAGCGCATCTCGATGAAATCGACAATGCGTCCGGCGACCTTCTCGGGGGTGTAGTCGCTGGCCTTGCCATCGAGCGCGCCTTCGGGCAGGCCCAGGCGCTGCGCCAGCCGATTGGCCAGGACGTTATTCACGTCAACCGGCGAACGCGCGGCGGTGGCAGGTTGCGGCGCCGACGAGCGAAGAGCCGGCGAAGTCGAAGTGGTCAGTGGAGTCATGGCATGGCACCCAAACAGGACATCTAGGGGTTAGACGGCCAAAATCGCTCAAACTTTAGCCAATCGCACAATTCAATGACCAACGGTCGCACGCATCAGGCACAGATAAAACGCCATCCGCTCGGCTGTGCACGACAGATCGGTCGCGCCGTCTTGATCGCAAGGCAAGGCACATCAACTAAGGTCTAAGAGTCGAGCCGATATTCTCGTGATTAATTACACCCTGACTTGATAGGCGCGCGATCTGCCGCCCCTAACAACCAAGAGGACCCCACGAAAATGACCAAGACCCCCCTCGCTCGCGCCCTACCCCTGGCGATGCTGGGCGCCGGCCTGAGCCTTGCCTCTGTCGCCCAGGCCGAGTTCGTCAAGGACAGCAAGGCCAGCCTGGAGTTGCGCAACTTCTACTTCAACCGTGATTTCCGCCAGTCACCGACGGCAACCCCGGCGCTGCCCACAAGCAAGCCCGGAGACGTGCAGCACAAGCGCGAAGAGTGGGCCCAGGGCTTTATCCTGCGCCTGGATTCCGGCTACACGGAAGGAACTGTGGGCTTTGGCGCCGATGCCATTGGCATGCTCGGAATCAAGCTCGACTCCGGCGGCGGCACCGCCAACACAGACCTGCTGGTGCCCGACCAATCAGGTGGTTCCCAGGACTATACGTCCGACCTGGCCCTGGCCGGCAAGGCCAGGTTGTCCAAGACCACCCTGCGCGTCGGCAGCATGCAGTTCAAGAACATGGCCATCGCCTCCAGCGACAGCCGGCTGACCCCACAAGTGTTCAAGGGCGGGCATTTGCTCTCCCAGGAGATCGAAGGGCTGACGCTGGACGGCGGTTATGTGCGCGAGGTGAACAACCGCAACTCGAATGACTTCCAGGATCTCTCGATGACGACCGGAGGCCGGCGCGGCATCACCGTCACGGGCGACCCGACCACCGACTCCTTCAAGTTCCTCGGCGCCAGCTACAAGTTCACCGCGGATCTGACCGGTGCCTATTACCACTCGAAGCTGGAGGACCTGTACAAGCAGAACTCCTTCAATCTGGTGCATGTACTGCCGATTGCCGACAAGCAGAGCCTCAAGACCGACCTGCGCTTCACCCGCTCGACCGACGACGGCCGCAGTAACGTCGACAACAAGGCGGTGGGCGCCATGCTGACCTATATGCTGGAGGGCCACAGCTTCGGTCTGGGCTACCAGAAGATGAGCGGTGATACCGGCTATGCCTACCTGGCCACCAGCACCGACCCCTACCTGGTCAACTACATCCAGATCGGCGACTTCGCCAACAAGGACGAGCAATCCTGGCAGGCCCGCTACGACTTCAACTTCGCCTCCATTGGCATTCCGGGCCTGACCTTCATGACCCGCTATGTGACCGGCGACAACGTCGAACTGGCCGCTGGCCGCTCGGAAGGCAAGGAGTGGGAGCGCAACAGCGAACTGATGTACGTGTTCCAGGAAGGCGCCCTGAAGAACCTCGGCGTGCGCTGGCGCAACGCGACCGTTCGCTCGAACTTTGCCAACGATATCGACGAGAACCGGCTGATCATCAGCTACACCTTGCCGCTGTTCTGATCCCTGCTCCATTGAAAGCGGGCCTGGTGCACCCAGCGGGGACATCAGCCCGTTCCTCAAAGCAAAAAAACCCGGCCGCCTGGGCCGGGCTTTTTTGCTGCCAGCATCAGTCCAGACTGGTCGCACCAATCTTGTGCACTGACAGGTCGGCGCCGTTGTACTCCTCCTCCTGACTCAGGCGAATGCCCACCATCGCCTTGAGGATTCCGTACACCAGGAAGCCGCCCACCAGGGCGATCGCCACGCCCAACCCGGTGCCGATCAACTGGCTGACCAGGCTGACGCCGCCCAGGCCGCCCAATGCGGTCTGACCGAAGATGCCACAGGCGATGCCGCCCCAGACGCCGCACAGGCCATGCAGCGGCCAGACCCCGAGTACGTCGTCGACCCGCCAGGTGACCTGGGTCGCGGTGAACGCCCAGACGAACAGGGCGCCGGCGATCGCGCCTGTGATCAGGGCGCCGACCGGATGCATCAGGTCGGAACCGGCGCAGACCGCGACCAGGCCGGCCAGCGGACCGTTGTGCAGGAAGCCCGGGTCATTGCGCCCGACCAGCAGGGCGGCGACGGTGCCCCCGACCATGGCCATCAGGCTGTTGACCGCCACCAGACCGCTGACGCTGCCCAGGGTCTGGGCGCTCATCACGTTGAAGCCGAACCAGCCAATGATCAGAATCCACGAACCCAGGGCCAGGAACGGAATGTTCGAGGGCGCGAAGGCCACCAGGCGGCCGTCGCGATAACGGCCATCGCGCCGGCCCAGCAGCACCACGGCGCCGAATGCCAGCCAGCCGCCGACCGCGTGCACCACCACCGAGCCGGCAAAATCATGGAAGCTCGCGCCGAACTGCGCCTCGAGCCAGGCCTGCACGCCGTAATTGCCGTTCCAGATCATGCCCTCGAAGAATGGGTAAACGAAGGCTACGATCAATACAGTGGCGCACAGTTGCGGACCGAACTTGGCGCGCTCGGCGATGCCGCCGGAGATGATCGCCGGAATGGCCGCGGCGAAGGTCAGCAGGAAGAAGAACTTCACCAGGGCATAGCCGTTTTCGGCCGTCAGCTCGCTGGCCGGGGC
>JBFHKK010000225.1:0-5003 GCA_041595475.1 Pseudomonas sp.
GGCGGCACCGAGGACCTCTTCCTGATCGAACGCCGGCTGGATCAGGCCGGCGGCCAGTTCACCGGCCTTGCGGCGGAGCTGGACAACCTGCGCCGACACTACCGGCAGACCCTCGACAACCTGCCGATAGGGGTCTGTTCGCTGGCGCCCGACGGGGAACTGCTGCTGTGGAACCGCAGCATGCAACGGATTACCGGTGTCCCTTCCTCCGCCGTATTGGGCTCGGTGCTCGACTCGCTGCCCACCCCCTGGCGGCAGATCATCGGCAACTTCCTGCGCGAGGATACCGATACCGTACTCAAGCGGGAGGTTACCCTGGGCGACAGTGCTTCCCGCTGGATCAGCCTGCACAAGACCAGCGCAGGCGGCGACCCGGAAGGGGACCAGATCCTGCTGATCGAGGACATTTCCGACTATGAGCGACTGGAACAGGAGCTGTTGCACAGTGAGCGACTGGCCTCCATCGGTCGCCTCGCGGCCGGCGTCGCGCACGAGATCGGCAACCCCATCACCGGTATCGCCTGCCTGGCGCAGAACCTGCGCGAGGAACGCGAAGGCGACGGCGAGCTGATCGAGATCAGCGGGCAGATCCTCGAACAGACCAAGCGGGTCAGCCGCATCGTCCAGTCGCTGATGAGCTTCGCCCATGCCGGCAGCCACCAGCAGGCCGACGAGCCGGTCTGCCTGGCCGAGGTGGCGCAGGAAGCCATCGCCCTGCTGGCGCTGAACAAGCGCAGCGTCGATGTGCACTTCTTCAACCTGTGCGACCCCGAGCACTGGGTCGCGGGCGACCCGCAGCGCCTGCTCCAGGTGCTGATCAACCTGCTCTCCAATGCCCGCGATGCCTCGCCCCCGGGCGCGGCCATCCGGGTCAAGAGCGAGGCCAGCGAGCACACCGTCAGCCTGCTCGTCGAGGACGAAGGCAGCGGCATACCCAAGGCCCTGATGGACAGATTGTTCGAACCCTTCTTCACCACCAAGGACCCGGGCCAGGGCACCGGCCTGGGCCTGGCGCTGGTCTATTCGATCGTGGAAGAGCATTATGGACAGATAACAATCGACAGCCCGATAGACGCCGCGCGCCAGCGCGGCACCCGTTTCCGGGTGACCTTGCCGCGGCATGTTGAGGCGAACTCCATAGCGACCTGAATCAGCGACCCGAGACCGTCGAGAGATTTTTATTGATGCCCCATGTTCTGATCGTCGAAGACGAAACCATCATCCGCTCCGCCCTGCGCCGCCTGCTCGAGCGCAACCAGTACCAGGTCAGCGAGGCCGGCTCCGTGCAGGAGGCACAGGAACGCTTCAGCCTCGGCGGTTTCGACTTGATCGTCAGCGATCTGCGCCTGCCCGGCGCCCCCGGCACCGAACTGATCAAGCTTGGCCAGGGCGTGCCGGTGCTGATCATGACCAGCTATGCCAGCCTGCGCTCGGCGGTGGACTCGATGAAGATGGGCGCGGTCGACTACATCGCCAAGCCCTTCGACCACGACGAGATGCTCCAGGCCGTGGCGCGCATCCTGCGCGACCGCCAGGCGGCTAAAGCGGCGCCCGCCGAAGCCAGCCCCCGCAGCGCGGACAAGAGCGACAAGGCCGGCGACGGCGAGATCGGCATCATCGGCTCCTGCCCGGCCATGCAGGAGCTCTACGGCAAGATCCGCAAGGTCGCCCCGACCGACTCCAACGTGCTCATCCAGGGTGAGTCCGGCACCGGCAAGGAACTGGTCGCCCGCGCCCTACACAACCTCTCGCGGCGGGCCAAGGCGCCGCTGATCTCGGTCAACTGCGCGGCGATTCCGGAGTCCCTGATCGAGTCCGAGCTGTTCGGCCACGAGAAGGGCGCCTTCACCGGCGCCAGCGCCAGCCGCGCCGGGCTGGTGGAAGCGGCCGACGGCGGCACCCTGTTCCTCGACGAGATCGGCGAGCTGCCACTGGAGGCCCAGGCGCGCCTGCTGCGGGTGCTGCAGGAAGGCGAGATTCGCCGGGTCGGCTCGGTGCAGTCGCAGAAGGTCGACGTGCGCCTGATTGCCGCCACCCACCGCGACCTCAAGGGCCTGGCCAAGGTCGGCCAGTTCCGCGAAGACCTCTACTATCGGCTGCATGTGATCGCCCTGAAACTGCCGGCCTTGCGCGAGCGTGACAGCGACGTGCTGGAGATCGCCCGCGCCTTCCTGCAGCGCCAGTGCGCGCGCCTGGATCGCGCGGATCTGGCATTGACCCAGGATGCCGAGCAGGCGATCCGTCACTACCCCTGGCCGGGCAACGTGCGCGAGTTGGAAAACGCCATCGAGCGGGCGGTGATTCTCAGCGAGAACAACGCCATTTCCGCCGAGCTGCTGGGCATCGAGGTCGACCTCGAGGAGCTTGACGACGAGGATCAGGGGCCGCGCGGCAACTCGGGCGGCAGCAGCCTCGAACCCAGCGAAGATCTGTCGCTGGAGGACTACTTCCAGCACTTCGTCCTCGAGCACCAGGATCACATGACCGAGACCGAGCTGGCGCGCAAGCTGGGCATCAGCCGCAAGTGCCTGTGGGAGCGCCGCCAGCGACTGGGCATCCCCCGGCGCAAGTCCACTGCGGCGGGCGGCCACTAGGGCCGCCGTCCCGGCCCGGGGTTTCCTACCCCATCTGCGGCGTCGATGCTAGAATCCGCGCCATTCCTGCGGCCAGCAGTTGGTTTGGTCGGTCATTTCGTCACACAGTGCCTCCCATGCTGAAAAAGCTGTTCACCTCCCTGCGCTCACCCCTGCGCCGCCCGCAACGTCCCCACAGCACCCCGGAGGTGCTGGGCAATCACCAGCACCCGATCCGCCGCGGCGAGATCAGCCGCTACGCCATCAGCGTGGTCGAGCGCCTGCAGGGCGCCGGCTACCAGGCCTACCTGGTCGGCGGCTGCGTGCGCGACCTGCTGCTGGATCTGGACCCCAAGGATTTCGACGTCGCCACCAGCGCCACGCCCGAACAGGTGCGCGCCGAATTTCGCAACGCGCGGGTGATCGGCCGCCGCTTCAAGCTGGTCCATGTGCACTTCGGCCGCGAGATCATCGAGGTCGCCACCTTCCGCGCCCACCACCCGGAAGGCGAGGAAGACGAGAACAGCAACCTGTCGGCGCGCAACGAAAGCGGACGCATCCTGCGCGACAACGTCTACGGAAGCCTGGAGGACGACGCCCAGCGCCGCGACTTCACCATCAATGCGCTCTACTACGACCCGAGCAGCGAGCGGATCCTCGACTATGCCCGCGGCGTCCATGACATCCGCAACTACCAGATCCGCCTGATCGGCAACCCGACCCAGCGCTACCAGGAAGACCCGGTGCGCATGCTGCGCGCGGTGCGCTTCGCCGCCAAGCTGGACTTCGAGATCGAAAAGCACAGCGCCGAGCCGATCTACCAGTTGGCGCCACTGCTCGGCGAGATCCCCTCGGCCCGCCTGTTCGACGAGGTGCTCAAGCTGTTTCTGGCCGGCTATGCGGTCTACACCTATGAGCTGCTGGTCGATTACGGCCTGTTCGAGCAGCTGTTCCCGGCCACCGCCGCGGCGCTCAGGGACAACCCGAGCTACACCGACAGCCTGATCCACAATGCCCTGGCCAATACCGACCTGCGCATTCAGCAGAACAAGCCGGTCACCCCCGCCTTCCTCTTTGCCGCCCTGCTCTGGCCGGCCCTGCCGGCCCGCGCCCTGAAACTGCAGGAGCGCGGCATGCCGGCGATTCCGGCCCTGCAGGAGGCCGCCCAACAGCTGATCAGCGAACAGTGCCAGCGCATCGCCGTGCCCAAGCGCTTCACCCTGCCGATCCGCGAGATCTGGGATATGCAGGAGCGCCTGCCCCGGCGCAGCGGCAAGCGCGCCGACATGCTGCTGGAGAACCCGCGTTTCCGCGCCGGCTACGACTTCCTCCTGCTGCGTGAAAGCGCGGGCGAACAGACCGGCGGCCTGGGCGACTGGTGGACCCGCTATCAGGACGTCAGCGACAGCGAGCGGCGCGCCATGATCCGCGACCTCAGCGGCAAGGACGAGGGCCCTAGCGCCCCGCGCAAGCGCCGACGCAGCAGCGGCAAACGCAAGCGCACTGCAGGCGACGGCAATAGCGGCCCTGCTGGCGAATAAGATGCAGCGCGACTGCGAGAACAGGACACCGCGCGCCTATATCGGTCTGGGCAGCAACCTGGCCACGCCTCTCGACCAGCTGCGCAGCGCCCTGGCGGCGCTGGCGGCGCTGCCGCAAACCGCCCTGGTGGCCCAATCCTCCTTCTATATCAGTGACCCCCTGGGCCCGCCCGACCAGCCGCGCTATGTCAACGCCGTGGCGGCGCTGGACACCGAACTCAGCCCCATCGCCCTGCTCGATGCCCTGCAGCGTATCGAGCTGGAACAGGGCCGCACGCGCAAGGCCGAACGCTGGGGCCCGCGCACCCTGGACCTGGATATCCTGCTGTTTGGCGACCTGCAGCTGGATGAGCCGCGCCTGACCGTGCCGCACTACCATATGCACGCCCGCGCCTTTGTCCTCTATCCGCTGGCGGAAATCGCCCCGGATCTCCACCTGCCTGATGGCCGCGCGCTGGCCGAGCTACTCGCCGCCTGCCCCTTCGCAGGCCTGGAACGCCTCAACAGATCTGAAACCGTCACGAGCGAAGGTTAGGCAAGGCAAAAGCAGGCGAAAAAGCGGAGTGTACGTCTGTACATGAGCACTTTGAGCCTGCTTTTAACGCCGCATAACCGAGCGCAGTAGGTTTCATTGGCGGTAACGCCCGTAACAGGTCGGTAACACCCGCAATTGACTTCAAGCCCCCCCATCAGGACTATAGGCGTCCCGTTGCGCCACACCGGTGCAATTCGAGGCCAATGCAGGCCCATTTGAAGCAGCACAACTGCCGACGGAATGCCTGAGTGAGGACCGTTTTCATGCCTGATGTAACCCTGACCACCCTGCAAAGCCTCAAGCACAGCGGTGAGAAAATCGCCATGCTGACCTGCTACGACGCGACCTTCGCCC
>JBFHKK010000226.1:0-5001 GCA_041595475.1 Pseudomonas sp.
AGCGCACCCGGCGCCTTGCCGCCCTCGAGCAGGGTTTCGTGCGTTTTCACCTTCAGGTGCGCCCCGAGGCCGGCGAAGGCTGTTTGCTGATCAGGGTCGAGGACAGCGGCAAGGGCTTCGACAAGGCGATGATCATGCAGCGCCAGCGGCAGATCGATCGATTGTCCGGCCGCGGTTTGGCGCTGATTCGCCAGCTCAGTGATGCCTGCGACTGGGCGGACGATGGCAAGGCCGTCAGCGTGGAGTTTCGCTGGCCGCTTGAGGCATAATTTCGCGCCTATTTTCAGGGAGTGTCCCGGTGTCCGATCCTCATCTCGACAGCGCCGTTCAGGCGGCCTTGCAGGACGTCATGGAGGCCGAGTATCCCGTGCTGCTGGATACCTTCCTGAGCGACTCCGAGGAGCGCTTGCGCCTGCTGCAGCAGGCGCTGAGCCAGGGCGACGGGCAGGGCTTGCGCCTGGCGGCCCACAGTTTCAAGGGCAGCTGCAGCAACATGGGTGCCCCCTTGCTGGCGGCGCTGTGCAAGCAATTGGAGGAGGCCGGCAGGCGCCAGTTGCTGGATCAGGCGGGCGAGCTGCTCGAGCAGATCGAGCGCGAGTTCGCCATAGTGCGCATTCTGTTCAAGAGCGAGCGTCAGCGTTTTCGCGGTTAGCCAAGCGCACCTGCTGCTCCGCCACGGGCCTTGGGGCCGGCAACTTGTCGAGTTGGCCCGACACTTGCTGAGTACCTGGCACGAATCCCATCTTGGCGGAGACCGTCCATGTCCGTTGCCCCCGATCTGCTGCTGAAGTCGGCGCCCGAAATCAAACCCAAGGCGGCTGCAAGCAAGGCCCCGGCCAAGCCGGCCGAACCCAGAAACAGCGAGGTGTCCAGCTTCGCCCAGGTCTATGCCAAGGAGCGCCAGGCGCAGAATCCGGGGCGTGCTGAGGCGACCGGCAAGCCCGAGCATGCGGCCAAGGCCAAGCCGGACGACAGCGAGAACCCAGTCCAGATCGATCCCGCCGCTGCCGCCGAACAGCCAATGCTTGCCGAGAGCGGCAAGCCCTTGCCGACTGAGTTCAGTCTGGACGATCTGCTAATCGATCCGGCGACCCTGCTGGGCGTGGCCGAGCAGCCCGCCACACAGATCGAAGTCGATGCCGTCGATGGGGAGGCGCCGGCAGAGGCCCAGGTGTTGCCGAGCGCGAGCCTGATCGGCTCGGGGCCGGCACAGATGACCGCGGCCAGTTTCGATCCCGAGCTGGATGCGCTCAATCAGATTCCGGCCGTGCACATGGCACTCGATCTGGATAATCAGCGGCAGCCGGCCGTCGCGCAGCCGAGCGCCAACGCCAACGCCAACGCCAACGCTGCCAGCCAGACCACCCTGAACGTCGGCCATGGCTTCGCCAATGCCATGGCGGCGATGGGTGCTCAGCAGGCGGAAGGTGAGCCCACAGAGCTGGGCGATGCGCCACAGATGGAGATAAGCCTCGAGGGCCTGGAAGCCCTCAAGGAAAGCTCGGCCGACAGCCGCCCCGAGAACTTCGTCAGCAAGCTGTCTCCCCTGAGCCAGGCGATCGGCCTGCAGGCGGCACGCACCGGGCTGGTTCCGGGGCAGCCGGTGGCCATGCAGCAGGGCGGCTGGAGCGAGGCGGTGGTCGATCGGGTGATGTGGCTGTCCAGCCAGAACCTCAAGTCCGCCGAGATCCAGCTGGATCCGGCTGAGCTGGGGCGCCTGGAGGTGCGCATCAACATGGCCCAGGACCAGACCCAGGTCACCTTCGCCAGTCCCCATGCCGGGGTGCGCGAAGCGCTGGAAGGGCAGATGCACCGGCTGCGTGAGCTCTTCGCCCAGCAAGGCATGAACCTGCTCGACGTGAATGTTTCCGATCAGTCGATGCAGCGTGGCTGGCAAGGCCAGGACAATTCCGGGCGTGGCGAGGGCAGTGGCAATGGCCAGGCGCACCAGGGCGGCGGCGACGATGACTTCATCGCCGGGGCGGTGGCCGAATCCGTCAGCCAGGGGCTCGGTCAGGCGCGCGGTCTGGTCGATTATTACGCCTAGTGCCGGCGGCCCGTTCGAGCCCCCCGGAGCCGGCCTGCAGGTCGGTTTCGGCGCGGCTGTGGCGTCGTTTGTTCGCCGACTGCGGGGCGCGACGCTGCGCTGCGCGTGACAAGCGGGCAGTCGCCTGATATATCCGGTGCCCGGAAGGGGCTAGGCCACGAAGCGAGGCGGGCGCGGCAATGATTTCGCCATTGTCATAAGCCGCCTGCTTCTTCGCTGAACTGGCACAACGCTTGCTGGTATCCTCTTACCAATGCCCCCTATTTTGAACTCTGACGGATTATTGGCATGGCCAAGAAAGACGAGCCGCAAGAAGCTGCCGGCGCCGAGGCGAAACCGGCCGGCAAGCTCAAACTGATTATCCTGATCGCCGTTGCCTTGCTCTTGGCCGTGGGGCTCTCAGTCGGTGCTACCTGGTTCTTCCTGAGCAAGGGTAGCGCTGCGGGCAAGGACGAGCAGGCCGCCGCGCCGGCCGAGGCCGCGGCAGCGGTCAAGCAGCCGGCGATCTACGAGCAACTGATGCCGGCTTTCGTGGTCAATTTCGATTACAAGGGGCGCGCCCGCTACATGCAGGTCAGCGTCGCGCTGATGGCGCGTGACGCGGCGGCCCTGGAGGCGCTCAAGCTGCACATGCCGGTGCTGCGCAACCGCCTGGTGATGCTGTTCTCCAGCCAGGACTTCGAGGCCTTGATCACCCCGGTGGGCATCGAAATGCTGCGTCAGCAGGCCACCGCCAGCGTGCAGGAGCTGGCCCAGCAGGAGACCGGCAAGACGGTCGTCGAGCAAGTATTGTTCACCAACCTCGTGTTGCAGTAGTCAGGAGTCCGTTATGGCCGTGCAAGACCTGCTCTCCCAGGACGAAATCGATGCGCTCCTGCATGGCGTCGACGACGGCTTGGTCGAGACCGAGGAGGTCGCCGAGCCGGGTAGCGTCAAGCAATACGACCTGACCAGCCAGGATCGCATCGTCCGCGGGCGCATGCCGACCCTGGAGATGATCAACGAGCGCTTTGCCCGCTACACCCGGGTCAGCATGTTCAACCTGTTGCGCCGTTCGGCGGATGTGGCGGTCGGTGGCGTCCAGGTGATGAAGTTCGGCGAGTATGTGCACTCGCTGTACGTGCCGACCAGCCTCAACCTGGTCAAGATGAAGCCCCTGCGTGGGACCGGCTTGTTCATCCTGGACGCCAAGCTGGTGTTCAAGCTGGTCGACAACTTCTTCGGCGGCGACGGTCGTCATGCCAAGATCGAAGGCCGCGAATTCACCCCAACCGAGCTGCGGGTGGTGCGCATGGTCCTGGATCAGGCCTTCGTCGACCTCAAGGAAGCCTGGCACGCGGTGCTGGACATCAACTTCGAGTATGTCGGCTCGGAGGTGAATCCGGCGCTGGCCAACATCGTCAGTCCCAGCGAAGTGATAGTGGTGTCGACCTTCCACATCGAGCTCGATGGTGGCGGCGGCGACCTGCACGTGACCATGCCCTACTCGATGATCGAGCCGATCCGCGAGATGCTCGATGCCGGCTTTCAGTCCGATGTCGACGACCAGGACGAGCGCTGGGTCAAGGCCCTGCGCGAAGACATCGTCGATGTCAGCGTGCCCCTGGCGGCCACGGTGGCGCGGCGCCAACTCAAGCTGCGTGACATCCTGAACATGCAGCCGGGCGATGTGATTCCGGTGGAATTGCCCGAATACATGATCATGCGCGCCAATGGCGTGCCGACCTTCAAGGTCAAGCTCGGGTCACACAAGGGCAACCTGGCGTTCCAGGTGCTCGACCCGATCGAGCGTCCGCGCTAGCGCGGATAACACTCGCAAGCAGTCAGTCGAGGACACACGATGGCCGACGAGAATCAAACCACCTCAGCCGAGGAGCAGGCCCTGGCCGATGAATGGGCGGCAGCCCTGTCCGAGGCCGGCGATGCCGGTCAGGACGAGATCGATGCCATGCTCGCCGGCGGCGGCGGGCAGAGCAAGCCCGCGGCGCCGCGCGCGCCCATGGAGGAGTTTGGCAGCGCGCCCAAGGCCAATCTGCCGGTCAACCTCGAGGGCCCGAACCTGGATGTGATTCTGGATATTCCGGTGTCCATTTCCATGGAGGTGGGCAACACCGAGATCACCATTCGCAATCTGCTCCAGCTCAACCAGGGCTCGGTGATCGAGCTGGATCGTCTGGCCGGCGAGCCGCTCGACGTGCTGGTCAACGGCACCCTGATCGCCCATGGCGAAGTGGTGGTGGTCAACGAGAAGTTCGGCATCCGCCTGACCGACGTGATCAGCCCCAGCGAACGCATCAAGAAGCTGCGCTAGCCATGCTCAGACTGCTGGCCATCATAGGTCTGGGCCTGATGCCGCTGGGCCTGCTGGCGGCCGAGCCGGCCGCGCGCCAGGCCACGCCGCTGGCCGATAGCGGGCTGGGCGGGCAACTGCTGCAACTGCTGCTCGGGCTGCTGCTGGTGATCGGCCTGATTTTCCTGCTGGCCTGGCTGATGCGCCGGGTGCAGCAGATAGGGCCGCGCGGCGGGCAGGTCATCAAGATACTGGCCAGCCAGGCCCTGGGGCCGCGCGATCGCCTGCTCCTGGTACAGGTGGGCGAAGAGCAGATCCTGCTCGGCCTGGCACCGGGGCGTATCACGCCGCTGCATGTCATGGCCAAGCCCCTGCCGCTGGCCGAGGGCGAGCCGGTATCGGGCGCCTTCGGGCAGCAGCTGATGAGTTTGCTGGGCAAGGATCACAAGGATAAGAACCGATGAGTTTCTGGCGTCTGCCGCTGGGCCTGCTGTTGCTGTTGGTCGCCCCGCTGGCGCTGGGCGCGGACAATCCACTGTCGATTCCGGCCATCACCCTGAGCACGGACAGCGCCGGCCAGCAGGAGTACTCGGTCAGCCTGCAGATCCTGCTGATCATGACGGCGCTGAGCTTCATCCCGGCGTTCGTCATGCTGATGACCAGC
>JBFHKK010000227.1:0-4994 GCA_041595475.1 Pseudomonas sp.
AGCGAATGCAGCAACGCGCTCGCGCGTTGGAGCGGCTGGAACAGCAGGTCCGAACCGCCGAACAGACCCGCGCCCAGCTGGCCGCGCGGCAGCCGCAACTGGCCGAGTTGAACCGCCTGCAACTGGCCAAGGAGGCCGAGCGCGATGCCCTGCGCGAGCGCTACCGAAGCCTGCGCCAGCAGGTCGCCGACAAGCAGCAGCTGCTGGGCCAGGAGCAGCGCATCCAGGCGCTGGAGGCCCATCGCGCGCAGCTGCAGGCGGGTGAAGCCTGTCCCCTGTGCGGCTCCCACGAGCACCCGGCGATTGCCCGTTACCAGGCGCTGGACGTCGGTGCCACCGAGCGGGCGCTGGGCGAACTGAACGCGGCCCTGAGCACGCTGGAGGAAAGCGGCGTGGCCGTGCGCGAGGAGCTGGCCCGGCTCAGCGCCCAGGCCGAACAGTGCCGCCAGTTGATCGAGGAGGCGCAGAGCCAGCTGCAGCAACAGGACCAGCAGTGGCGCCGGCAGCTCGCCGAGCTCGGCCTGGAGGCGGACGCCGTCGCGGCGCTGGCGGATCTGCTGCGCGCGCATGAGCAGGCGCTGGCCGAAGTGGCGCAGCGGCTGTCCGCCCTGGCGGATTGCAAGGCGGCGCTGCACCAGGCCGCCGGCCAGCGCGAGGCCCGCGAGAGGGCCAGCGTCGCCGCCGAGGCGCAGCTGGCCCTGCTGCAGCGCGACCTGGACAATGCCGGCCAGCGCCAGGCCGAGCAGCGCCAGCGCCTGCAGCAACTGCAGCAGCAGCTCGAGCGCCAGGCGGGCGCGCTGCTGGCCAGCCTCGAGGGCTTTGCCGGCTCACTGCCCGAGGATGGCGCCGCCTGGCTGGCCGAGCAGCAGCGCCAATGGCAGCAGTGGCAGCAGGAGCAGCGTCGCGACCAGCAGCTGCAGGATGAGCTGCGCGAGGCCGAGCGCTTGCTGCAGGACGCTGAGACCCTGGCCGAGCAGTGGCTTGCGCGCTGGCTGGCCGGCGGCGCGCCTGCGCCTGGACCTCTGGACGCCGAGCCGCAGCAGGCGCTGCAGGCGGCCGAGTCGGCGCTGGCGGCGGCGCAGCGCCAGGCCGATGCCCTGGCCGGTCGCGAGCAGGGCCTGGGCGCCCAGCTGGAGCAGGCGCACAGGCGCCTGAGCGAGAGCCAGGAGGCCTGGTCGCAGGCGCTACAGGCCAGCCCCTTCGCCGACCTCGAAGCCTACCGCGCGGCGCTGCTGGAAGAAGAGCAGCGCCAGCAGCTGGCCGACCTCAAGAGCCGCCTGGATACCGCCCTGACCGAGGCCTGCGCCCTGCGCCTGGCCGCCGACCAGCAGCTGCAGCAGCTGAACAGCGAGCCGCCGACCGCGCTGAGCCTGGCCGAACTGGAGGAGCAGCTGCAGGCCCTCGCCGGCCAGGTGCGCCAGCTCAGCGAACGACGCGGCGAGATTCGCGCCCAGTTGCAGCTCGACGATGCCCGCCGCGCCGGCCAGCAGGCGCTGCTGGCCGAAATCGGCCGCCAGCGCGAGCAGGTCGAGCTGTGGCAGCGGCTCAACGGCCTGATCGGCTCGGCCGATGGCGCCAAGTACCGCAAGTTCGCCCAGGGCCTGACCCTGGATCACCTGATTCACCTGGCCAACCGCCAGCTTCAGCGTCTGCACGGTCGCTATCAGCTGGCGCGGCGCAGTGGCGGCGAGCTGGAACTGGAGGTGATCGACACCTGGCAGGCCGATGTCGCCCGCGACACCCGCACCCTGTCCGGCGGCGAGAGCTTTCTGGTCAGCCTGGCCCTGGCGCTGGCGCTGTCCGATCTGGTCAGCCACAAGACCAGCATCGACTCGCTGTTCCTCGACGAAGGCTTCGGCACCCTCGACGGCGAGACCCTGGAGGTGGCCCTGGACGCCCTCGACAGCCTCAATGCCAGCGGCAAGATGATCGGCGTGATCAGCCATGTCGAGGCGCTCAAGGAGCGCATCCCGCTGCAGCTCAAGGTGCACAAGGGCGTGGGCCTGGGTTACAGCGCGCTGGACAAGCGCTTTGCGCGCTAGCCGAGGGCCGCAGCCTAGGGGTTGGCCTCGATAAAGCGCAGCACCACCCCGGCCAGCTCCTCGCCCTTGTCCTCCTGGAGGAAATGGCCGGCGCCGGTGATGGTGGTATGGGCCTGGCCCTGGGTACCGGGAATCAGCTTCTGCATCAGGCGGTCGCCGCCGGCGGTGACCGGGTCCGAGTCGCTGAAAGCGGTGAGGAAGGGTTTGCGCCAGTTGGCCAGCTCCGCCCAGGCGGCGCGGTTGGCCGGTGCCGCCGGATCGTCCGGGCGGATCGGCACCAGCAGGGGAAACTGGCGGGCGCCGGCCTTGTAGCGCTCGTCGGGGAAGGGCGCGTCGTAGGCGTCGATCACCGCCTGGGGTAGCGGGTTGACGGTGCCGCCCTTGATCACGCCGCCGGCGGGAAACACCGGCACCTGCTGGGAGAACTGCTGCCACTGTTCGAAGGCCGGGCCGGGGGAGTGGTCGCCGGTCGGCAGCATGGTGTTGGCCGCCACCACCCGGGCGAAACGCTCGGGGCGCTCGGCCACCAGGCGCAGGCCGATCAGCCCGCCCCAGTCCTGGCAGACCAGGGTGATGCGCTGAAGATCGAGCTGTTCGAGCGCGGCGCGCACCCAGTCCACATGGCGCTGGTAGCTGTAGTCCTCGCGCCGTAGCGGCTTGTCCGAGCGGCCGAAGCCGATCAGGTCGGGGGCGATGACCCGATGCCCGCGCGCCACCAGGATGGGAATCATCTTGCGGTAGAGATAGCTCCAGGACGGCTCGCCGTGCAGCAGCAGCACCGGGTCGGCCGCGGCCGGGCCCTCGTCGAGGTAGTGCAGGCGCAGGCTGCCGCCCTCGCCGTCGTCGACCTGCAGGTAGTGGGGGGCGAAGGGATAGTCGGGCAGGTCGGCGAAGCGCTCGTCGGGGGTGCGCAGATATTCCATGGCGATCTCCTGGGCAAGGCCAGTCTTCAGTCTGGTCCGCCCGGGTGCCCCTGGCCAGCGTGCGTCGCCTGGTGAATGTCGCGCCATGTGTGGCGGGATGGCGGGCGCGCGCCGCCCGAGTTTGCGCAGGCGCCAGCGGCTGCCGGAGAATGCGCACACTCCTCGTGCGGCAAAGGAAACGCCTGTGTTCAGCGTCTTCGTGGTCAACAGCCTGGTGGTGGTACTCGCGGTGGCGATCCACTACGAATTTATGTTTCGCCTGAGCCAACTGCTGCCCAGGCTGACCATCCGCCATCGCTTTCGTATCGTCCTGGTGGTGTGCGGCGCGCTGCTGGCCCATGCGCTGGAGGTCTGGGTGTTCGCCTTCGCCTTCTACTTCATGCATCGGGCCGACGGCTGGGGGCAGCTTGTGGGCAACTTCGACGGCAGCCTGCTCGATTGCGTGTACTTCTCCTTCACCACCTTCACCACCCTGGGCTTCGGCGACATCGAGCCGATCGGCGCGCTGCGCTTTCTGACCGGCATCGAGGGCCTGACCGGCCTGGTGTTGATCACCTGGAGCGCTTCCTTCCTGTTCGTCGAGATGCAGCGCTACTGGAAGCCCCAGTAGCCGGCGGCTCAGCGCCAGCGGGCCTCGGCCCAGGCGCGCCGCTGTTCGGCGTCGAGGAAGCTCCAGGCGACGAAGCGGCTCTGTTTCTGGCCCTGGGCCATGGCGACGGTGCGCACCTGCAGGGCGCCGGCCTTATGCAGCGCAGCGTAGACGCCCGCCAGGTTGCTGGCCTTGGAGATCAAAGTGCTGAACCAGAGCACCTGGTTGGCGAAGCCGGCGCTCTCGCCGATCAGGCGGGCGACGAAGGCCGCCTCGCCGCCCGGGCACCAGAGCTCGGCCGCCTGGCCGCCGAAATTCAGCACGGGCAGCTTGCGCCTGGGATCGAGCTTGCCCAGGTTGCGCCACTTACGTGTGCTGCCGCGCGTCGCGTCCTCGGCCGAGGCATGGAAGGGCGGGTTGCACAGCGTCAGGTCGAAGCGCTCATCGGGCGCGAGCAGGCCACGGAAGATATGACCGGCATCGGGCTGCTGGCGCAGTTCGATCGCCGCGCCGAGTCGGTTGGCGCGGACGATGGCGGCGGCCGAGGCGATGGCTTCGCGGGCAATGTCGGCACCGAGAAAATGCCAGCCGTACTCGCGCTGGCCGAGCAGCGGGTAGATGCAGTTGGCGCCGACGCCGATGTCCAGGGCGCGCACCCGGGCGCCGCGCGGTATTACCCCGGCATTGCCCTCGGCCAGCAGGTCGGCCAGGTAGTGCAGGTAGTCGGCGCGCCCGGGAATCGGCGGGCACAGGTAGTCGGCCGGGATGTCCCAATGCTCGATGCCGTAGTGCTGCTTGAGCAGGGCGCGGTTGAACACCCGCACCGCCTGCGGATCGGCGAAGTCGATGCTCGGCTTGCCATAGGGATTGAGGATGACGAAGGCCTGCAGCTCCGGGCTGGCCTTGATCAGCGCGGCGAAGTCGTAGCGGCCCTGGTGGCGATTGCGCGGATGCAGCTGGCCCTTGTCGGTCTGGGCCGGCGGGCTGGGGGGCTGGGGCGGCTTGGCGGATGGGCGGCGGCGAGTCATGGCATGGGCTGGGTTTAAGGTGGGCCGGGCATTATTCATGGAGCGGCCGATCTGGCCAGCACCAGCCGATGATCCGTCATCGGGCCGGGCGGCTCAGGGGTAGCCGAGCACGGCCTTGATCCGCGGCAGGTGGGCGGCGACCCAGCGCGGGTCGATGGCGCCCCAGTCGCGGATTTCATAGTGGCCGGCGTTGTTGCGCTCGCCCGGCTCCTGGACGAAGGTGCAGTCGATATCCAGGTCGGCGAGGGCGCTCAGGGTGTCCTGGGCGGTGCGCCTGGGCATGCCGGTGGCGGCCATCAGCGCCGGCACGCTGGTGGCGGCGCCACTGTCGATCAGCCAGGCCACATAGAGGCGGCGGTAGAAGCTGCTGCGGGTCTTGCTGATTTCTATGCTAGGCACCTCGATACATGCG
>JBFHKK010000228.1:0-4978 GCA_041595475.1 Pseudomonas sp.
CTGGACGTGGCCATCGGCGGCGAGGGCTGGCTGGCGGTGCAGGCGGCCGACGGCAGCGAGGCCTATGTGCGCACCGCCAGCCTGAATGTCGATGCCCTCGGCATGCTGCGTACCGGCAGCGGCCTGCCGGTGCTGGGCAATGCCGGCCCCATCGCCGTGCCGCCGGAGCAGAAGATCGAGATCGGCCAGGACGGCACCATCAGCATCCGCGCCCTGGGCGAGGCGCCGAACGTGCTGGCCGAGGTCGACCGCCTGAAGCTGGTCAAGCCCGACCTCAAGCAGTTGGAGAAGGGCAGTGACGGCCTGATGCGGGTCAAGAGCGATGAGCCGGTGTTGGCCGATGCCAATGTGCGCATCACCTCGGGTTTCCTCGAGTCGAGCAACGTCAATGCCGTCGAGGAGATGACCGCGATGCTCTCGCTGTCCCGTCAATTCGAGCTGCAGGTGAAGATGATGCGCACCGCCGAAGACAACTCCGCGGCCGTGGCCCGCGTCTTGCAGATGAGCTAATTACCAACAGGCGACGCCGTTAAATCGGCGCCCGAGGAGAAACGACATGCTTCCGGCACTCTGGGTCAGCAAAACCGGTCTGTCCGCCCAGGACATGAACCTGACCACCATTTCCAACAACCTGGCCAACGTCTCGACCACCGGCTTCAAGCGCGACCGCGCCGAGTTCGAGGACCTGCTCTATCAGATCCGCCGGCAACCGGGTGGACAATCCACCCAGGACAGCCAGCTGCCCTCCGGCCTGCAACTGGGGACCGGGGTGCGGGTGGTGGGCACCCAGAAGATCTTCACCACCGGCAGCCTACAGACCACCGAGCAGCCCCTGGACATGGCGGTCAACGGCCGCGGTTTCTTCCAGGTGCTGTTGCCCGACGGCACCGCGTCCTACACCCGCGACGGCAGCTTTCACCTCAATGCCGACGGCCAGGTGGTCACCTCCAGCGGCTATGCCCTGGAACCGGCCATCGTCCTGCCGGGCGAGGTGCGCACCTTTACCGTGGGCGAGGACGGCACGGTGTCGGTGACCACTTCCAACAACCCGCAGCCGCAGATCGTCGGCAACCTGCAGCTGGCCGACTTCATCAACCCGGCGGGGTTGGAAGCCATCGGCAACAACCTGTTCCTGGAAACCGCCTCCAGTGGCGCGCCCCAGGTCGGCACGCCGGGCCTCAACGGGCTGGGGACCACCCTGCAGAACACCCTGGAGAATTCCAACGTCAGCGTGGTCGAGGAGCTGGTGAACATGATCACCACCCAGCGCGCCTACGAGATGAACTCCAAGGTCATCTCCACCGCCGACCAGATGCTGTCCTTCGTTTCCCAGAATCTCTAAGCCCGTCTAGGGCTGACCCTGCAACGCCGTGAGGTAACGACTATGAACCGGCTGATACTTGTGCTTTCGATGCTGGCGACGCTGGTTCTGAGTGGTTGCGTCTCGCCGCCGCCCAAGCCCGATGATCCCTACTACGCGCCCGTACTGCCGCGCACCCCGCTGCCGACCGCGCAGAATAACGGTTCCATCTATCAGGCCGGTTTCGAGAACAACCTGTTCGGCGACCGCAAGGCCTTTCGCGTCGGCGACATCATCACCATCAGCCTCAACGAGCGGACCCAGGCCAGCAAGTCGGCCGGCTCGCAGATCGACAAGGACAGCAACGCCCGCATCGGCCTGACCTCGCTGTTCGGCGGCGGCGTGTCGGTGCGCAATCCGGGCTCGGGCAGCGTCCTCAATCCGCTGACCGGCAGCAACCTGGGCCTGGATACCGGCTATAGCGCCAATCGCTCGAGCGATGGCAGCAGCCAGGCCGATCAGAGCAACAGCCTGTCTGGCTCCATCACCGTGACCGTAGCCGAGGTGCTGCCCAACGGCATACTCGCGGTGCGCGGGGAGAAGTGGATGACCCTCAATACCGGCGACGAACTGGTGCGCATCGCCGGCCTGATCCGTGCCGACGACATCGGTCCGGACAATACCGTGGCCTCGACCCGGATCGCCGATGCGCGCATCACCTACTCGGGTACCGGCGCCTTCGCCGACTCCAGCCAGCCGGGCTGGCTCGACCGCTTCTTCCTCAGCCCGCTGTTCCCCTTCTAAGCAGGTAGCCGATCATGAAGCGACTGATTTCCACCCTTTGCCTGCTGCTGCTCGCCGCCACCGCCCAGGCCGAGCGGCTCAAGGACCTGGCCAGCATCCAGGGCGTGCGCAGCAACCAGCTGATCGGCTACGGCCTGGTGGTCGGCCTCAACGGCACCGGCGACCAGACTACCCAGACGCCCTTCACCGTGCAGACCTTCAACAACATGCTGGCGCAGTTCGACATCAAGGTACCGGCCGGCGGCAACGTGCAGCTGAAAAACGTCGCCGCGGTGTCGGTGCATGCCGACCTGCCGGCCTTCGCCAAGCCCGGGCAGACCATCGACATCACCATCTCCTCGATCGGCAACGCCAAGAGCCTGCGTGGCGGCAGCCTGCTGATGACCCCGCTCAAGGGCATCGATGGCAACGTCTATGCCATCGCCCAGGGCAACCTGGTGGTCGGCGGCTTCGACGCCGGCGGCGCCGACGGCTCGCGGATCACCGTCAACGTGCCCTCGGCCGGCCGCATTCCCGGTGGTGCCACGGTCGAGCGGCCGGTGGCCAGCGGCTTCGATCAGGGCAACAGCCTGACCCTGAACCTCAATCGTCCGGACTTCACCACGGCCAAGAACATCGTCGACCAGATCAACGAGCTGCTCGGCCCGGGCGTGGCTCAGGCCCTGGACGGCGGTTCGATCCGCGTCAGCGCACCCCTGGATCCGAACCAGCGCGTCGACTATCTGTCGATCCTGGAGAACCTCGAGGTCAATCCGGGTCAGGCGGTGGCCAAGGTCATCATCAATTCGCGCACCGGTACCATCGTCATCGGCCAGAACGTGCGGGTGCAGCCGGCGGCGGTGACCCACGGCAGCCTCACCGTGACCATCACCGAAGACCCCATCGTCAGCCAGCCGGAAGCGCTTTCCGGCGGGCAGACCGCGGTGGTGCCGCGCTCGCGGGTCAACGCCGACCAGGAGGCCAAGCCGATGTTCAAGTTCGGTCCCGGTACCACCCTGGACGAGATCGTGCGCGCGGTTAACCAGGTCGGCGCCGCACCGTCCGACCTCATGGCCATCCTCGAGGCGCTCAAGCAAGCCGGCGCCTTGCAGGCCGACCTGATCGTGATCTAAGAGGGCGCTCCCATGGATACTCGAATCTCCTCCGGCCTGCTCGGCACCGGCAAAAGCCCGATCGACAGTGGCGCCTTCACCGATCTGAACCGCCTCAATCAGTTCAAGGTCGGCGGCGACAGCGAGCAGAACATCCAGAAGGTGGCGCAGGAATTCGAGTCGCTGTTCCTCAATGAAATGCTCAAGGCCATGCGCTCGGCCAACGAAGTGTTCGGTGAAGGCAACTTCATGAACAGCAACGAGAGCAAGACCTACCAGGACATGCACGACCAGCAGCTGTCGGTGACCCTGGCCAAGAACCAGAACGGCATCGGCCTGGCCGACGTGCTGGTGCGGCAGATGTCCAAGATCAAGGAGATCAGCAGCCGGCCCAATCCCTTCGCCCAAGTCGACGAACCAGTGCCCAGTGCCCCGGCCAAGCCGCTGGCCAAGGTCGACGCGCAGCGTGATGACACCTCCTTGCTCAACCAGCGCCGGCTGGCGCTGCCGGGCAAGCTCAGCGATCGCCTGCTGGCCGGCATAGTGCCTTCGGCCGGCACCGGCGAGGCTCAGCCCCTGGCCGCGGCCGACTGGGTGCCGGCCCAGGCCTTCGCCGCGCCCGGCGACAAGGGCCTGAGCCTGCAGGGCAGCGACGCCATCAGTGGCCGGCGCCTGGCCCAGCCGCCGCTGGCACCGGGCAAGGCCGCCTTCGAGTCGCCGGCCGAATTCGTCGCCGCCATGCTGCCGATGGCCGAGAAGGCCGCGGCCAAGATCGGCGTCGAGGCGCGTTTCCTGGTGGCCCAGGCCGCCCTGGAAACCGGCTGGGGCAAGTCGATCATCCGCCAGGGCGATGGCAGCAGCAGCCACAACCTGTTCGGCATCAAGACCCACAACAGCTGGGACGGCCAGTCGGCCCGCGCCCTGACCACCGAATACCAGGGCGGCAAGGCGGTCAAGGAGGCGGCCTCGTTCCGCGCCTATGATTCCTACGCGCAGAGCTTCGAGGACTACGTGAACTTTCTGCAGAGCAACGGTCGCTACCAGCGCGCGCTGAGCAGCACCGACAACCCCGAGCGCTTCGTTCGCGAACTGCAGCAGGCCGGTTATGCCACCGACCCGCAATACGCGCGCAAGGTGAGCCAGATCGCCCGGCAGATGCAGACCTACCAATCCATCGCAGCCACCGGCCAAGCGCCGGTGCGCGGGTGAGCTGAGCCATGGCCAGTCTACTGAATATCGGCTTGTCCGGTCTGTCGGCGAACAAGACGTCGCTGGCCGTCACCGGCCACAACATCACCAACGTCAATACTCCGGGCTTTTCCCGTCAGGAAGCGGTTCAAAGCACCCGAACCCCGCAGTTCAGCGGCGCCGGATACATCGGCTCGGGGACCACCCTGTCCGATGTGCGGCGCATCTACAGCGAGTTCCTCAATACCCAGGTGCGCAGCAGCACCGCCTTGAACAGCGACGTCAAGGCCTATTCCAGTCAGATCAACCAGCTCGACTCGCTGCTGGCCGGCACCACCACGGGTATCACGCCGAGCCTGCAGAAGGTGTTCGCGGCCTTGCAGACGGCCGCCGAGGATCCGGCCAACATTCCGGCTCGGCAACTGGTGCTGTCGGAGGCCGAGGGCCTGGCCAAGCGTTTCAACACCGTCTACGACCGGCTGGCCGAACAGAACAGCTTCGTCAACAAGCAGTTCAGTGCGGCGACCGAGCAGGTCAATCAGCTGGCCAGCGGCATCGCCAGTTACAACCAGGCCATCGCCGTGGCCGCCTCCAA
>JBFHKK010000229.1:0-4968 GCA_041595475.1 Pseudomonas sp.
GCGCTCGCCGCCCTGCAGGCACTTGTGGGCGCTGCCGCCATAGGCGCGGGCCAGGCCGCCGGTGCCCAGGGGAATGCCGCCGTACCAGCGAATCACCAGCACCGCCACCTGGTCGAAGCCCTGGCCCTCGATGGCGGCGAGGATGGGGCGTCCGGCGCTGCCGCCGGGTTCGCCGTCGTCGCTGAAGCGGTATTGCCCGCCGATCTTCCAGGCCCAGCAGTTGTGGCTGGCAGCCGGATCGCGGGCGCCGTCGATAAAGGCCTGGGCCTCGGCGGCACTGGCCACGGGCGCGGCCAGGGCGAGAAAGCGGCTCTTGCGAATCTCCTCGCGGTATTGGCAGGGCGCCAGCAGGCCGTAGCTCATGGGCGCGGTCGCCGGTATGGCCGCTGGTCGTGGCTGGTGGCAAAAGCGGCTGGCGCGGCAAGGATCGAGGGCATGGCGGCGAGGGAAACGGATGCACGGGGAAACCGGGCTACTGATACCGCGGCGGCGCCGGGCTGACAAGCCGCGCCCGACCGGCGCGGGTCGCTCGTCGGTGTCGGGCGCTTGGGGCGGGCGGCGCTTCTAAGCTATCGGTTGACCCCTGGCGAGGGTAGCCAGCCATGCCAACCGAGCAATCAGACCCGGCCGCGGCACAGCTGCCGGCGTTGCTGCGCGCGCAGGCCGAGCCGCTGCCGGCCCTGGATGACAGCGCTTTCGGCACGCTCTTCGACCGCTACGGCGGGGCCCGCGTGGTGCTGATCGGCGAGGCCAGTCACGGCACCGCCGAGTTCTATCGCAGCCGCGCGGCCATCAGCCGCCGGCTGATCGAGCGCCACGGCTTCAACATAGTCGCGGTGGAGGCCGACTGGCCCGACGCCGCCCAGCTCGATCGCTTCGTGCGCCTGCGCGACTGCTCGGCCTGGACGGAACAGGCGTTCGTGCGCTTTCCCACCTGGATGTGGCGCAACATCGAGGTGTCGCGCTTCGTCCACTGGCTGCACCGGCACAACCGGGCGCTGGACGAGGCCGAGCGCGTCGAGTTTCGCGGCCTGGACGTCTACAGCCTGCGCAATTCGATGGCCGCGGTGCTCGATTACCTCGACCGGGTCGATCCGCAGCAGGCCCGCCGCGCCCGCCAGCGTTACGCCTGCCTGGCGCCCTGGCAGGACGATCCGCCGAGCTACGGCCTGGCGGTGGAGCGCGAGCAGGCCGACCCCTGCGAGGAGGCGGTGCTCGCCCAGCTGCGCAGCCTGCTCGACGCGCGCCTGGTGCAGGCGGCCGCGGACCGCGAGGCGCTGTTCGACGCGGCGCAGAACGCGCGGGTGGTGCGCGCCGCCGAGCAGTACTACCGCCTGATGTATCGCGGCTCGTGCGCCTCCTGGAACCTGCGCGACCGGCACATGTTCGACACCCTGCAGCGGCTACTGGCGCGTCGCGGTGCGGCGGCCAAGGCGCTGGTCTGGGCGCACAACTCGCACATCGGCAACGCCGAGGCGACCGCCATGGGCGGGCGTGGCGAGTTCAACATCGGCCAGCTCTGCCGTCAGGCCTGGGCCGATCAGGCGGTGCTGATCGGCATGGGCACCGACCATGGCGAGGTGGCGGCCGCCGATGACTGGGACGGCGAGATGCGCATCAAGCAGGTGCGGCCGGCCCGCCAGGACAGCTGGGAGCACCAGTTCCACCGCAGCGGCCTGGCGGCGGCGCTGTTCGACTGGCGCGACCCGGCGCGCCGCCCGCTGCGCGATGCCCTGAGCGAGACCCGGCTGGAGCGGGCCATCGGGGTGATCTACCGGCCGCAGACCGAGTTGCACAGCCATTATTTTCGGGCCGTGCTGGCCGAGCAGTTCGATGCCTTCATCTGGTTCGACCAGAGCGGTCCGGTCAGGCCGCTGGACGGGCCCCACAGTGCCAGCCACGACGAGGACACCTTTCCCTTCGGCCTGTAGCGGCGCTCGGCTGCTCGAAGCAGGGCGGCGCTGCGCCGGATCAACCGGCAGCGGCTGAGCATAGTCGTCGAGCCGGCGCGCTTCCTTGGCCGTCGCGCTCGGCCTATGCTGCGCGCACCATTGCCGAACAAGGAAGGCGTCTAATGCTGTTTGCCCGCGTGATTCTCTCGCTTCAGATACTGGCCCTGGCAGGCCTGGGCCTGGCCTATTTCATCCTGCCCCACGAGATGAGCAACCTCAGCGGCATGCTGCTGATGGCGCCGGCGGCGGCCACCGACGTGCGGGCCTACTACGGCGGCCTGCAGATCGGCCTGGCGACCTTCCTGGCGCTGTCGCTCAGCCGCCTGGAGCTGATCCGCTCGGCGCTGATCCTGCTGGTGCTGCTCTACAGCGCCCTGGCGCTGGCGCGCATCGGCGGCCTGTGGCTGGACGGCGGCGCCCAGCAGACTTTCAACCTCTATGCCCTGCTGGCCGAACTGGTGTCCGCCGGCCTGGCCTTCTGGGCCCTGCATGGCCTCAGCCGGCGCGCGGCCTAGCGCCGCTCCAGCAGCACCCCCGCCTCCATGTGGTGGGTGTAGGGGAACTGGTCGAACAGCGCGCAGCGGCTGACCCGGTGCGTGTCAGCGAGCTGGGCGATGTTGGCGGCCAGGGTCTCGGGGTTGCAGGAAATGTAGAGAATCCGCTCGAAGCGCCGGGTCAGTTCGCAGGTGTCCGGGTCCATGCCGGCGCGGGGCGGGTCGACGAACACGCTGCCGAACTCAAATGATGTCAGGTCGATGTCGGCCAGGCGGCGGAACGGCCGCACCTGGTTGAGGGCCTGGGTCAGTTCCTCGGCCGAGAGGCGCACCAGGCTGACGTTGTCGATGCCGTTGCCCGCCAGGTTGGCCAAAGCGGCATGCACCGAACTCTTGCTGATCTCGGTGGCCAGTACCCGGCGCACCCGAGTGGCCAGCGGCAGGGTGAAGTTGCCGTTGCCGCAGTAGAGCTCGAGCAGGTCGTCGTCACGCTGGCCGAGCACCTCGTAGGCCCAGCCGAGCATCTTCTGGCACACCGCGCCGTTGGGCTGGGTGAAGGCGCCTTCGGGCTGGCGGTAGCGGAACGTCCGCCCGGCCACCTGCAGTTCTTCCTCGACATAGTCGCGGCCGATCACCAGGCGCTTGCCGCGCGAGCGGCCGACGATGCTCACCCCCAGCTCGGCGGCCAGCCGCTCGGCCTCGGCCTGCCAGGCGTCGTCCAGCGGCCGGTGGTAACAGAGGGTGATCAGGGCGTCGCCGGCCAGGGTGCTGAGGAACTCGACCTGGAACAGCTTGAAGCCCAGCACCTGGCTGCCTTGCCAGGCCGCCTTGAGGCGCGGCATCAGTTCGTTGATCCGCCGGCTGGCGATGGGAAAGTCATCCAGCAGGATGGGCGCGTGCTTGTCGCCGGCCTCGAACATGGCGTAGTGGCGCTCCTCGCCCTCGCGCCAGAGGCGGAACTCGGCGCGCAGGCGGTAGTGCTCGCGCGGCGAGTCGAACACCTCCGGCGCCGGTGCGGCGAAGGGCGCCAGCAGTTCGATCAGGCGCTGCTGCTTGGCGGCGAGTTGGGCGGTGTAGCGGGCGGGGTCGAACTGGGGGCGGCTCATGGCGTACTCGAACGGGAAAACGGGGCCGGTGCACGGCGAGTCGCCGGCCCCTGAAAAATCTTAGGGTACAGGGTCAGCCGGCTCAGGCCCCTGGGCGGCTGCGATGGCCGGCGCGGTTTTTTGCTGGCGATCCGGAAAAAGGCGCGCATCATAGCAGTTGGCCCGCGGCCGGCGCATGGGCGACCCGTCGCGGCTTGGGCTGGGTTTCTGTCGAGGAGTTTCACATGAGTACACGCGCACTGATTGCCGTCGCCGATGGGGTCGAGGACCTCGAGTGCGTCACCCTGATCGATGTCCTGCGTCGCGCCGAGGTCGAGGTGGTGGTGGCCAGCATCGAGGAGCGGCGCATGATCACCTGCGCCCGCGGCACTCGCCTGACCGCCGACGCCATGCTGGTCGACGTGACGGCCCAGGACTTCGACCTGATCGTGCTGCCCGGCGGCATGCCCGGCGCCCAGCGCCTGGGCGAGTTCGAGCCGCTGGCCGAGCGGGTCCGCGAGCAGGCCCGGGCCGGCAAGCGGGTCGCCGCCATCTGCGCCGCCCCGGCCGTGGCCCTGCAGGCCTTCGGGGTGCTGCGCCAGCGGCGCATGACCTGCTACCCGAGCTTCAGCGAGCGGCTGTCCGGCTGCACCTTCGTCGATGAGCCGGTGGTGGTCGATGGCAACCTCATCACCAGTCAGGGCCCCGGCACCGCCCTGGCATTCGCCCTGACCCTGGTCGAGCAGCTGTGCGGCAAGGGCACCCGCCAGCAGGTGGCCGAGGCCATGCTGGCGGCCTGAGCCGGCGCGACAATAGACCACAGCGGGGCGCGGTCGCTCTGCGAGTAGGCTCTAGCTGACAGTTGATCCAGATCAATGCGCGCAGCCCTCGGGGCTGCGTTGCACTGGCGACTGCAGCCGTCGCAACCCGACCGAGGATTTGCCATGTTCGGCCTAGAGGCGCTCGATCTCGCCCGCATCCAGTTTGCCTTCACCATCTCCTTTCACATCATCTTTCCCGCCATCACCATCGGCCTGGCCAGTGACCTGGCGGTGCTCGAGGGCCTCTGGCTGAAGACCGGGGAGACGGTCTACCAGGACCTCTACCACTTCTGGGCCAAGATATTCGCGGTCAACTTCGGCATGGGCGTGGTCTCCGGCCTGGTCATGGCCTACCAGTTCGGCACCAACTGGAGCGCCTTCTCCGATTTCGCCGGGGCGGTCACCGGGCCCTTGCTGACCTATGAGGTGCTTACCGCCTTCTTCCTCGAAGCGGGTTTTCTCGGCGTCATGCTGTTTGGCTGGAACCGCGTCGGCCCGGGCCTGCACTTCTTCTCCACGCTGATGGTGGCGATCGGTACGCTGATTTCGACCTTCTGGATTCTCGCCTCCAACAGCTGGATGCACACCCCCCAGGGCTTTGAGATAGTCGACGGCC
>JBFHKK010000230.1:0-4931 GCA_041595475.1 Pseudomonas sp.
ACATCACTGCACGCCTTTAGCAACCTACCCGGTTCCAGCGCGGGCCACGCCAATGGAACCCTATTTGGTCTTGCTCCGAGTGGGGTTTGCCTAGCCACGAACTGTTACCAGTCGCGCGGTGCGCTCTTACCGCACCTTTTCACCCTTACCGGCACCGAAGCGCTTAGGCGGTTATTTTCTGTGGCACTTTCCGTAGGCTCACGCCCCCCAGGCATTACCTGGCACTCCGCCCTATGGAGCCCGGACTTTCCTCCCCCAGGATGCGCAAGCGCATCCTGGCAGCGACTGCCCGATCGACTCTCCGCCGCCAAGGGTAACGGCAGCCGCCGGCCAGGACAAGGCTCAGGCGTCGCCCTGGCGCGCCAAGGCCGCCTGATAGAGCAGATTCTTGCGCACCCCGGTGATCTGCGCCGCCAGCGCGGCCGCGCGCTTGAGCGGCATCTCCGCCATCAGCAGATCGAGCACGCGCAGCGCCTCGACGCTGACCGCCGCCTCACCCTCCGGCGCCTGCCAGCCGGCGACCAGCACCACGCACTCGCCGCGCTGCTGGTTGGGATCGGCGGCGACCCAGGCACACAACTCACCCAAGGGCAGGCCTTGCAAGGTCTCGAAGGTCTTGGTCAATTCGCGGGCCAGCAGCCCTTGGCGGTCTCCCCCGAAGACCTCGCGCATGTCCTGCAGAGATTCGAGAATACGATGCGGCGCCTCGTAGAAGATCAGCGTACGCGACTCTTCCTTGAGCGCCTCCAAGCGCGCGCGCCGCCCACTGGCCTTGGCCGGCAGGAAGCCCTCGAAGATGAAGCGATCCGATGGCAGCCCCGCCGCCGACAGGGCGGCGACCAGGGCGCAGGGACCGGGCACCGGCACCACCGGCACACCAGCCGCCCGCGCCTGACGCACCAGGTGATAACCCGGATCGGAGATCAGCGGGGTGCCCGCATCGGAGATCAGCGCCACATCCTCCCCAGCCAGCAACCGCTCGAGAAAGCGACCGCCCTGGTCGCGCTCGTTGTGTTCGTGACAGGCCGCCAGTGGCGTGGCGATACCGAAATGCTGCAGCAGTCGCAGCGAATGACGGGTGTCCTCGGCGGCGATCAGACTGACAGCCTGCAAGACGCGAAGGGCGCGAGCGCTCATGTCGTCGAGGTTGCCGATCGGGGTGGCGACCACATAGAGGCTGCCGCAGACAGCCTTGGTAGCAGCGGATGCAGTCACACGCAGCCTCCTCACGGGCAAAGCGCGCATTGTAGCCGGTTTCCGGCCAGCGACATCGCACCCGGGACACGCCTTGGTTACAATTCCAGGCTCATTTCCCGAGAATCAGGAACGATCTCATGACCGCCTGCCTGCGTCCGCTCTGCGTCCTCGTCCTTGCCGGCCTGCTGGCCGCTTGCGCGAGCCCCCCCTCTTCCACCCTGGGAGAGTTGCCACGCACGCCGCAGGCCAGCATCGAGCAGCTGCTGGAGCAGGCCGGGGACAGCCAGAGCGAGCAGGCCAACCTGCTGCGCCTGTCCGCCGCCGACCTCGCCTACCAGCAGAAGAACTACGGCCGCGCCGACGCCATCCTCGACCGGGTAGCCCTAGATTCGCTCAAGCCCGCCCAGCAGGTTTACGCCAGCACCCTGTTTGCCGAACTGGCCACGGCGCGGGCGAATCCCAAGGCGGCCTTGCGCGCCCTCAAGCATCCGAGCCTGGCGCACCTGGGCGAGTTGCCGATAGAGCAGCAGATCCGCACGCAGCTGGCCCGGGCCAAGGCCCTGCAGGCCAGCGGCCAGCCGCTGGCCGCGGCCCGCGAGCGGGTCTTTATCGCGCCCCTGCTCGATGGCGAGGCAGCCGAGCGCAACCATGCAACGATCTGGAGTCTGATCAGCGCGCTGCCGGCCGAGCAACTGCAAGCCACAGGTGATGCCGACCTCAGCGGCTGGCTGGCGCTGGCACGGATATCCAAGACGGCGGGACCGCTCAACCAGCAGCAAGCGGCCATCGAACGCTGGCGCGCGCAGCATCCGCAACATCCGGCGGCACTGCGCCTGCCCGAGCAGCTCGGGCAGCTGCAGGCGCTCGCCAGCCAGCCGCTCAGCGAAATCGCCCTGCTGCTGCCGCACAATGGCCAGCTCGCCTCGGTGGCGCGCGCCCTGCGCGACGGATTTCTCGCCGCCCATTTCCAGGCCCAGGAAGCCGGTCAGAACGGCCTGAACATTCGTCTGTATGACAGCAGCCAGCTGCGCTCGATGGATGATTTTTATCGCCGCGCGCAGGCAGACGGCATACAGCTGGTGGTCGGGCCGCTGGAAAAGGAGCTGGTCACCCAGCTCAACGGCCGCGAGGCACTGCCGATCACCACCCTGGCCTTGAACTACAGCGAGGCCAATCAGGAACCCCCGGTCGAGCTCTTCCAGTACGGCCTGGCGGCCGAGGACGAGGCGCGCGAGGCCGCCCGCCGCGCCTGGGCCGACGGCATGCGTCGAGCCGTGGCCCTGGTGCCCCGGGGCGACTGGGGCGACCGCGTGCTGGCAGCGTTCCGCGACAGCTGGCAGGCGCAAGGCGGCAGCCTGATCGCCGCCGAACACGTCGACCAGCCGGTTGAACTGGCGCAACAGATCGCCGACCTGCTGCAACTGCGCCAGAGCGAAGCGCGCGCCAAGCGCCTGCAGAGCACCCTGGGCGTCGCGGTGGCGGCGCAGCCGGCACGGCGCCGCGATGTCGACTTCATCTTCCTCGCCGCCACCCCGCAGCAGGCTCAGCAGATCAAACCGACGCTGGCCTTCCAGTACGCCGGCGACCTGCCCGTGTACGCCACCTCGCACCTGTTCACCGGCAATCACAGCCAGGCCCAATACCGCGACCTGGAGGGCATTCGCTTCTGCGAAACCCCCTGGCTGCTCGACCCCACCGAGCCCCTGCGCCGCCAGGTCAGCAGCCAGTGGCCACAGGCCGACGGCAGCCTCGGCCGCCTCTACGCCATGGGCGTGGACGCCTATCGCCTGGCGCCTCGCCTGGATCAGCTCAAGGCCCTGCCCGGGACCCGCATCGAGGGCCTGTCGGGCAGTCTGAGCCTGAACCCAGCCCAGCGCATCGAACGCCAGCTGCCCTGGGCCGAGTTCCGCGACGGCCAGGTTCAACCGCTGCCTGACGCCTTCAATTGAGCGATTCGCCCAGCTCACAGGATCGCGGCCAGGCCGCCGAAGCCCTGGCCCGGCGCTATCTGGAGCAGCGCGGCCTGCGCCTGCTGGCGCAAAACTGGCGCTGCCGGCGCGGCGAGCTCGATCTGGTCATGCTCGACGTCGATACAGTAGTATTCGTCGAGGTGCGCTACCGCGGGCATACCGCCTGGGGCGGCGCCTTGGAGAGCATAGACGCGCGCAAGCGTGAAAAACTCAGGGCCGCGGCCATGCATTTTCTCCAGCAGGAAGCGCGCTGGGCCCAGTTCCCCTGCCGCTTCGATGTGATCGCCATCGGCGCCCAACCCGAGCCGGGCCCGCCACTGAGCTGGATTCAAAACGCCTTTGACACCTGAACAGGCACCTCACTGAAGGTTATATCTCCGATGGACATGCAAGCCCGTATCCGCCAGCTGTTCCAAGCCAGCATCGACACCAAGCAAGAGGCCATGGAGGTGCTGGCGCCCCATATCGAACAGGCCAGCCAGGTCATGGTTCAGGCGCTGCTGAGCGAAGGCAAGATACTGAGCTGCGGCAACGGCGGCTCGGCCGGCGATGCCCAGCACTTCTCCTCCGAGCTGCTCAACCGCTTCGAGCGCGAGCGCCCTAGCCTGCCGGCCATTGCCCTGACCACCGACAGCTCGACCATCACCTCGATCGCCAACGACTACAGCTACAACGAGGTGTTTTCCAAGCAGATCCGCGCGCTCGGCCAGCCCGGCGACGTGCTGCTGGCGATCTCCACCAGTGGCAACTCGGCCAACGTGATCCAGGCCATCCAGGCCGCCCATGACCGCGAGATGACGGTGGTGGCCCTGACCGGCCGTGATGGCGGCGGCATGGCCTCGCTGCTGCTGCCCGAGGACGTGGAGATCCGCGTGCCCTCGAAGGTCACCGCGCGCATCCAGGAGGTGCACCTGCTGGCCATCCATTGCCTGTGCGACCTGATCGACCGTCAACTGTTCGGGAGTGAAGAATGAACCGCTCTGCGCAACTTTTCCTGAGCCTGGCCCTGACCCTGCTGCTGATCGGTTGCGGCAGCCGCAGCATCGGCAACAAGATCGATGACCAGTTCATCGCGCCCGAGGTGGAAGCCAATATCGCCCGCGCCCATGTCGACCTGACCAGCCCCACCTCGCACATCGTGGTCACCAGCTACAACGGCGTGGTGCTGATCGCCGGGCAGACACCGCGCGCCGAACTCAAGGGTCTGGCCGAACAGGCGGCGCGCAAGGTGCGCAATGTCAGCAAGGTGCACAACGAACTGCAGGTGCTGCAGCCGACCTCCCTGCTGGCGCGCAGCAACGATTCGCTGCTGACCACCAAGATCAAGACCCAGATGCTCGCCGATGCCACCGTGCCCGGCTCGCGCATCAAGGTCATCACCGAGAACGGCATCGTCTACCTGCTCGGCCTGGTCTCGCGCCAGGAGGCCGCCCGCGCCACCGGGCTGGTGCAGAGCGTCGCCGGCGTACAGAAGATCGTCAAACTCTTCCAGTACATCGACTGAGCCTTCCGGCAGAAACAACAAGGGCGATCCATGGATCGCCCTTTTTTGTTTACTTTACCACTTTCAGGCTCGGCTTGCGGCTTGGCCTGGGCGCCTCCCCGCCGGACGGCCCCTGGTCGTCGGGGCCGTCATCGTCGTCCGGCACCGGCGGCTCCAGGTCGAACACCATGCCCTGACCATTCTCCCGCGCATAGATCGCCAGCACCGCGCCACTGGGGATATAGAGGCTGTGGGCCACACCGCCGAAGCGCCCTTCGAAG
>JBFHKK010000231.1:0-4901 GCA_041595475.1 Pseudomonas sp.
AATCGGCGGAGAGGATCGACGGAGCGATGGCGAAGGGTTGCATGGCGCACCTCGAGGGCATTCACGAAAGGCGCGCATTGTAGCAGCCCGACTGGCGCACGGGCGCGCGCCGAGCGCCTGACAAAGCTGCGGCAAACCCGCTAGGCTGGCGGCCATCTGCTTGCTGGAGAACCGCCATGCGCGCGCGCCCCGCCACCCTTATGCTGAGCCTGTCCCTGACTGCCTCAGTGGCATTTGCCGAACAACCGAGCGCCCCCGCCGAGCCCGAAGCGGAGACGGCGGCGCCGGTCGGCCGCGCGCCCCTGCCCGAACGCAGTCAGGCCAGGGCCCAGGCCCTCGAGCGCCAGTTGCAGGCCGATCAGCAGCAGCAGCTGGCGGCCGGCGACGAGCGCTTTCTCGCCCTCTGGCTGCCGGCCAACGCCAGCCAGTCCAAGGGCGCGGTGATACTGCTGCCCGGTGACGGCGAGAGCGCCGACTGGCCCCAAGTCATAGGCCCGCTGCGGCGCAAGCTGCCCGATGCCGGCTGGCACAGCCTCAGCCTCAGCCTGCCCGACCCGCTTCGAGAGCCGACCCTCACTGCCGCCAGGAGCCCCGCGCCAGCCCCCGAAACCGAGCGCGCGGAAGACTCGCCAGATAGCGCCCAGCCCCAGGTCAATCAGCCGGTCGCCGAGGTCGGCAGCGCCGAGCCCGCCGGCGCATCCATCGACGCGGCGCCCGCCGACCTGGACGCCCAGCGCGAGGCTCAGGCCGCGCGCGTGTTCGCCCGCATCCAGGCCGGCATCGCCTTCGCCCAGCAACAGCAGAGCAAGACCCTGGTGCTGCTCGGTCACGGCACGGGCGCCTACTGGGCCGCGCGCTACCTGGAGCAACAGCCCGACGCCCCGATCGCGCACCTGCTGCTGGTCGATGCCGCGCTACCGGAGCGCTTCGGTCCGGCGCTGGACGAGCTGATTCCCGGCCTGAAAATCAGCACCGGCGACTTCTACCATCGCGACCTCAAGCCGAACGAGGGCGGCGCCCGCGCGCGCCACTCGGCCAGCAAGCGGCTGGCCCACCCTGACTATACCCAGGTCGCCCTGGCAGCCCTGCCGGGCGATCGCGCCTCCGAGCAGGAGTACTTGTTCCGACGCCTTCGCGGCTGGCTCGAGTTAAAGCTCAAAGGCGCCCCGCCCAGCTAACGAAAGCCGTGTCGCTGGCGGATCAGGCCATAGGCCTGGCGCAACTCGCGGGTGCGTTCGGTGGCCTCGCGGACGCGTTCGGCGCTGGCGCCGCTGCCGGCCAGCTTGTCCGGGTGGTGGCGACTGAGCAGGCGCCGGTAGGCGCGCTTGATCTGCGCCGGATCGCTGTCGGCCTTGACCCCGAGCAGGCGCAAGGCGTCCTGGTAGCCGCCGCCGGCGGCCGTCAGGGGTCCCTGCTTGGGCGCATAGTCGGCGCTCAGCGCCTCCTGATCGGCAACCGATACCCCCAGCCAGTTACCCCACAACAGGATCAGCTCGCGCTCGGCCTGACTGACCCGACCGTCGACCCAGGCCATGCGCCAGCAGGCCCGCAGCAGGGCGTCGCTGCGTGAGCGCTGGCGGCGCAGAGGCGCGCGCAAGCTGTCACGACCGGTCTTGCCGCGGGCGAAGGCCTCTATCGCCCGGCGCCGTGCGGCCTCGTCCAGATTCAGCCGACGCATTTCCGCCTTAGCCTGGTCGATATGCACTTGCAGCACCCGGCCGTCGCACTTGGCCAGACGCCCCAGTAGGATGAACAACAGGCGCTCATCCGCCGGCGCGGAAGCCAGGCCGAGACGCTCGCGCAGCTGCGCCCAATCGCGCAGACGCAGCCGACGATCCAGCACCTGCCCCAGCAACCCGCCAAGCAGGGCGCCGGGAATGCTGGCCACGGCCCAGCCGGCAAGCACCCCCAATAGGGTTCCAGGCCAGATCATTCAGGCGCCTCCGGCCAAGAGACGCTCGGCCTCGGCCAGGCGCTCGTGGCTGCCGACATCGACCCAGCGTCCGGCATGGCGCTCGCCAGTGACCCGGCCCTCGGCCATGGCCCGGCGCAACAGCGGCGCCAGCTTGAAGGCACCGGGCTGGCAACCGGCGAACAACGCCGGAGAGAGCACGGCGATGCCGCTGTAGGTCAGACTCGGCCCGCCCGGCTGCGCCTCGACCACGCGATCCCCGGCCAGGCTGAAATCGCCCCGCGGATGGTGCGCCGGGTTATCCACCAGCACCAGATGGGCCAGCCCCTGCGGCGGCCGGCGCAAAGAAGCAAAGGAGTAATCGGTGAAGATGTCGCCGTTGACCAGCAGAAACGGCTGATCGCCGAGCAGCGGCAGGGCACGAAAGATGCCGCCGCCGGTCTCCAGCGGCTCGCCCTCGGCGGAATACGCAATGCGCAGGCCGAAGCGCGCGCCGTCACCGAGGTAGTCCTCGATCTGCTGGCCGAGCCAGGCATGGTTGATCACCAGCTCGTTAAAGCCGGCGGCGGCCAGGGCCCGCAGGTGATACTCGATCAGCGGCACTCCAGCGACCTGAACCAGTGGCTTGGGCGTGTGCAAGGTCAGCGGCCGCAGGCGCTCGCCCTTGCCCGCTGCCAGGATCATGGCCTTCATGCCGGCACCGCCGCGCGCTGCGGCAGGCCGGCGAGCAGCTCGCCCAGCTCGGCCAGCTCCGGGCGCCGCGCCAGAACCGCCTCGATATAGGCGAAGAAACGCGGCACGTCGCCGAGGTACTTTGGCTTGCCATCGCGGTGACAGATGCGCGCGAATATGCCGATGACCTTGAGGTGGCGCTGCACGCCCATCAGATCGCTGGCGCGCAGGAACGCCTCAAGGCTCGCCTGCACCGGGATGCCCACCTCCTGCGCCTGCCGCCAATAGCCCTCCAGCCAGGCGCTCACCCGTGCCTCGGGCCAGCTCAGGAAGGCATCCTTGAACAGACAGGTCACGTCGTAGGTCACAGGCCCGTAGACGGCATCCTGGAAATCCAGCACCCCGGGATTAGGGGTGCTCAGCATCAGGTTGCGCGGCATGAAGTCGCGATGCACCAGCACCTGCGGCTGGGCCAAGGCGCTGTCGATCAGCAAGGCGCAGCTGCGCTGCCAGGCGGCCTGCTGGACCGCGCTCAGCTCGATACCCAGGTGCCGCTGCAGGTACCACTCGGGAAACAACTGCAGCTCGCGGCGCAGCAGGGCCTCATCGTAGTGCGGCAAGTCGGCGTCCAGCGGCAGGCGCTGGAATTTGAGCAGGGCCTGCAGGGCGTCGCCCATGAGCGCGTCGGCATTGATCTCATCCAGCACCTCCAGGTAGGTCTGCCGGCCGAGGTCATCGAGCAACAGAAAACCGCGCCGCAGATCCTGCGCCAGGATTCGCGGCACATGCACATCGGCAGCCGCCAGCAGCCCGGCAACCTTGACGAACGGCCGGCAGTCTTCCTGGGGCGGCGGCGCGTCCATGACAATCAGGCTGCGAGCGCCGCCCTGCCAGCGGAAATAGCGGCGAAAGCTGGCGTCGCTGCTGGCCGGCGTCAGGCCGCCAGGCGGCACCTCGCCCCAGCCCTCGGCGGCGAACAGCGGCGGTAATTGTTCCTCGAGCCAGCGCTCGAGTTGCTGCAGGCGTACATCTTCATCAGGCATTGCGGGGTCTCCGACGGCGCTAGCCGTTGCGCGGGTCATGCTTTATTATCCAGCATCTTTTTCAGCCCATCGAGAGGCGTGCGGCCCCTGGGCCGATGGCGCGCAGGAAGCCCGGTATAACAAGATGGCAGTAAAGCACCCCGCGTTTCGCAGAAAATTCCCCCTCCTGGTCACCGGCAGCCTCCTCGCGATGCAGCCCATCGCCGGCCACTTCGCCCAGGCGGCCGAGCAATATGACTGCGGCGTTTCGGCCAGCGGTGGCTGGGCCTGCACGGCCAAGAGCAGCAGCGCCGCGCTGCCGGCGCGCCCGCTGCACAGCGACACGGCCGTCAGCGCCGGCGCCGCGGGCAAGAGCGAAGCGGCCAAGGCTACGCCGGCAGCCGCGCAAGCGCCAGGCGGCGGCAAGGCGCTGGCTGCGCGCAGCGCCGACTACAGCCACCTGGACTGGGTGCCGCGCGAGCAACTGAGCGCGGCACAATTGGCCGAAACCGCCCCCTACTGCGCCGGTGCCTATGTCGAGGCGAGCCGCCCGGGGATGAACGACCAGACGCCGCTGAGCGAGGCGCCGCTGTTCGTCTCGGCCAAGGCCTCGCGCTACGATCAACAGGAACAGGTCGCGACCCTGGCCGGCGACGTGGTGCTGCGTCAGGCCCGCCTGCAGGTCGAGGCCGACGAAGCCAACCTGCGCCAGGCGGAAAACCTCGGCGAGCTGGTCGGCAACGTACGCCTGCGCGATCAGGGCCTGCTGGTGGTAGGCGACCGCGTCGAGCTGCAACTGGACAATGGCGAAGCCACGGTCGAAAACGCCGAGTACGTGCTGCACGACAGCCATACCCGCGGCAGCGCGCGCTACGTCAAGCGCGAAGAGACGGCGATCATCCGCCTCAAGGACGGCACCTACACCAGCTGCGAGCCGGGCAGCAACAGCTGGCACCTGAAGGGCAACAACGTCACCCTGAATCCGGCCACCGGCTTCGGCACCGCGACCAACGTCACCCTGCGGGTCAAGGACATTCCGGTCTTCTATACGCCCTACATCTACTTTCCGATCGACGATCGCCGCCAGTCCGGCTTTCTGCCGCCGAGCATCGGCAGCTCCAGCGACAACGGCCTGACCCTGCAGACGCCCTATTACTTCAACCTGGCGCCCAATTACGACGCCACCCTCTACCCGACCTACATGAATGAGCGCGGCCTGCTCATGGAAGGCGAAGGGCGCTACCTGACCCGCAGCAGCGAAGGCGAGCTCGGCGCCGCCTTCCTCGACGACCGCA
>JBFHKK010000232.1:0-4900 GCA_041595475.1 Pseudomonas sp.
AGCGCCTCGATGCGGGTCAGGCCGCTCCACCAGCCGGCCAGGTACAGGCCCATGGCGATCAGCAGCAGCGCCGCCAGCACCCGCAGCGCCAGGGCCGCCGGGCTGGCGGCCAGGGCCCAGCCGGCGAGGCCCAGCAGCAGGCCGGCCAGCGCGTAGCTGAGGATTCGCCCCAGGTTGTAGGCCAGCAGCAGGCGCAGGCGCTGGCGGCGCCGGTGGGCGGGGATGGCCAGGGTCAGGGCGCCCATCAGGCCGCCGCACATGCCCAGGCAGTGGCCGCCGCCGAGCAGGCCGAGGATCAGCGCCGAGAGCAGCTGCGGGGCCAGCTCAGTCACCCTTGGCGTCCTGTTCGGCGGCGGCCTGCGCCTCCTCGGCCTCGGCCACGGCCGCCTGGTGCTTGGGGTCTTCGTCGTCGAACAGGATGCTGTGGGCCGGGCCGTCGAGGTCGTCGTACTGGCCGCTGTCGACCGCCCAGAAGAACAGCCAGATGGCGAAGGCGACCAGCAGCACGGCCACCGGAATCAGGATATAGAGCGCGGACATCGGGTCTCCAGCCTAGGGCAGTCGGATGCGCGTCAGGCGCAGGGCGTTGAGCACCACCAGCAGCGAACTGAGCGACATGCCGAGCGCGGCCCAGATCGGGGTGATCCAGCCAAGGGCGGCGATCGGCAGCACCAGGCCATTGTACAGGCTGGCCCAGGCCAGGTTCTCGACGATGATCCGGCGGGTGCGCTCGGCCAGCTCGAAGGCCTGCACCAGGCTGGACAGGCGGTTGGACAGCAGCACCGCATCGGCGCTGGTCTTGGCCAGGTCGGTGGCGCTGCCCATGGCCACGCTGATGTCGGCGCCGGCCAGCACCGGCACGTCGTTGACCCCGTCGCCAAGCATCAGCACGCGCCGGCCCTGGGCGCGCAGGCGCTGCAGTTCGGCCAGCTTGGCATCCGGGGTGAGGCCGCCGGTGGCCTGCTCGATGCCCAGTTCGGCGGCGACCGCGGCGACCATCGGCGAACTGTCGCCAGACAGCAGCAGCACCTGCCAGCCGCGCTGGCGGCAGGCGGCGAGCAGGGCCGGGGCGTCCTCGCGCAGGCGGTCGTCGAGCACCAGCCAGGCCAGCGGCCCGCGCTCGTCGCCGAGCAGCAGCCACTGGCCCTGATCGCCGGGGATGGCCGGGGTGCGCTGGCCGCTCAGTTCGGCGACGAAGGCCGGTTGGCCGATGCGCAGCAAGCGGCCGTCGACCCGCCCCTGCAGGCCCAGGCCGGGCACGCTCTCGACTGCTTTGGCGGCGCGCGGGGCGCGGCCGAAGGCGCGGGCGATGGGGTGTTCGGAGCGATTCTCCAGGGCCGCGGCCAGGGCCAGGCAGGCATCGGCATCGAGGTCGGCCAGCGGCTGCACCTGCTGGAGGGTGAGACGGCCCTCGGTGAGGGTGCCGGTCTTGTCCAGAATCACCGTGTCGATCTGCTTCAGGCCCTCGAGCACGTGGCCGCGAGTCAGCAGCAGGCCGAGCTTGTGCAGGCTGCCGGTGGCGGCGGTCAGGGCGGTCGGCGTGGCCAGGGCCAGGGCGCAGGGGCAGGTGGCCACCAGCAGCGCCAGCACCACCCAGAAGGCCCGGTCCGGATCGATCTGCCACCACACCAGGCCGACCACAGTGGCGCAGGCCAGGACGATCAGCAGGAACCACTGCGCGACCCGATCGGCGATCTCGGCCAGGCGCGGCTTTTCGCTCTGGGCGCGCTCGAGCAGGCGCACGATCGCCGACAGTCGGGTGGCATCGCCCAGGGCCTGCACCTCGACGGTCAGCGGGCCCTCGACGTTGAGGGTGCCGGCGGTGACGGCATCGCCGGCGCGGCGCGGCTGCGGCAGGTATTCGCCGGTCAGCAGCGATTCGTCGACGCTCGACTGGCCGGCGCGAATGCGCCCGTCGGCCGGCAGCAGGGCCCCGGGCGGCACCAGCACCTGGTCGCCGACCTGGAGTTCGCTGAGCAGGATGCGCTGGCTGTGGCCGTCCGCCTCCAGGCGCAGGCAGGAGGCCGGCAGCAGCTTGACCAACTGCGCGGTGGCGGCGCTGGTGCGCTCGCGGGCACGCCGCTCGAGGTAGCGGCCGGCCAGCAGAAACAGGGCGAACATGCCCACCGCATCGAAATACAGCTCGCCCTGGCCGGTCACCGTCGACCAGATGCCCGCCACGTAGGCGCCGCCGATGGCCAGGGACACCGACACGTCCATGCTCAGGTGGCGGGTGCGCAGGTCGCGCAGGGCGCCGCGGAAGAACTGGCCGCAGCAGTAGAAGACGATCGGGGTGGTGAGGAACAGGCTGGTCCAGCGCAGGATCTTGTCCAGCTCCGGGCTCAGATCGATGTTGAACTCCGGCCAGGTGGCCATGGTCGCCATCATCACCTGCATCCACAGCAGCCCGGCCACGCCCAGCTCGCGCATGGCCCGGCGGTTCTCCCGGGCCAGCTGCTCGCTGGCCGCGTCGGCCTGCCAGGGGTGGCCGGCGTAGCCGATCCGCCGCAGTTCCTTGAGCAAGCCGCTGAGCGCCACCTGGCGCTCGTCCCAGCGCAGTTGCAGGCGGTGGTTGGAGAGGTTGAGCTGGGCCTCGGCCACCCCCGGCAGATTGCGCAGGTGCTTCTCGATCAGCCAGCCGCAGGCGGCGCAGCTGATGCCCTCGATCAGCAGGCAGGTTTCGCTCAGTTCGCCGTGCTGCTGGACGAAAGGCTGCTGCACCTCGGGCCGGTCGTACAGCGCCAGTTCATCGGGGAGGGCCTGGGGCAGGGCCTGGGGGTTGGCGGCCGTCTCGCTGCGGTGCTTGTAGTAGTGCTCCAGGCCACCGGCGACTATGGCCTCGGCCACCGCCTGGCAGCCGGGGCAGCACAGCTCGCGGCGCTCGCCGAGCACCCGGGCATGGAAACGGCTGCCGGCAGGCACCGGCAGGCCGCAATGAAAACAGGGCGTGGGAGCGGTCATCGGGGGGATAGTGCGCCCGCCCTCAGCGTGCGCCGCCGAGCTGCAGCGGCTTGCCGGATTCCAGCGTCAGTTCCTCGAACAGGCGCCAGTCCTGGCCGCCTTCCTGGCCGATCAGCTCGACGAAGCGCCGGCCCTGTACGGCATCCTGCATCTGGCCGCGATACAGACCCTGGCCCTGGGGCTGCAGGACGATGCGCCGGTCGCGCTCGGGCTGGGTCGGCGAGATCAGGTTGAGCACCAGTTGCGCCGGGCCGCTATGGCCCTCCAGGCGCACCTCGGCGACGCCGGTCTCATCGTCCAGCACCAGGCGGGCGCGCAGCTGCAGGCGCTCGGCCAGTTTCTCGCGCTCCAGCGACTGGTTGATGCCCTTGCCGACGTCGTAGTAGTCGTCGGAAATCAGCCCCGGCGGATTCTTGCTGGCGATGGTCAGCAGGGTCAGGCCCTGCACCACCGAATAACCCAGCAGACCCAGGATGAACCAGGGCCAGAACTGCTTGTACCAGGGTTTGCTCGGTGTGTGTTCGGACATGGGAGTGATCTCAATCAGCGGACGGCCGGGCCGATAAAGCGGCTCTCGGCGACGGTGTGGATGTCCGCGTCATCGGCGGACTGGATCTTGAAGCGAATTTCGTTGGTGCTCGAGGGCAGGCGTTCGGGCTCGATGGACAGCTCCACCGGCAGGCTGAGGATCTCGCCGGCCAGGGCCCTGACCTCGCGCTTGCCCCCGTAGCTGAGGCCGTCCAGGCCCTCGGCGTCGATCACGTAGGTCATGTCGCGCTGGGCCTTGTTCATGATCTTCAGGGTGTAGACGTTCTCGACCCGGCCTTGCTCGTTCTCGCGGTAGAGCACCCGGTCCTTGATCACGTCCAGTTCGACCAGCGGCCGGCTGGCCACCGCCCAGGCGAAAACGCCGAGCATGCCGAGCAGGGCCAGGGCATAGCCGAACAGGCGCGGGCGCAGCAGTTGGGTCTGCTGGCCGGACAGCTTGTGTTCGGTGGTGTAGCTGATCAGGCCCTTGGGGTAGTTCATCTTGTCCATGATGCTGTCGCAGGCATCGATACAGGCGGCGCAACCAATGCACTCGATCTGTAAACCGTCGCGGATGTCGATGCCGGTGGGGCAGACCTGCACGCACATCTTGCAGTCGATGCAGTCGCCCAGGCCCTCGGCCTGGTAGTCGGCGTCCTTCTTGCGCGGACCGCGCGTCTCACCGCGGCGCGGATCGTAGGAGACGATCAGGGTGTCCTGGTCGAACATCACGCTCTGAAAGCGCGCGTAGGGGCACATGTAGATGCACACCTGCTCGCGCAGCCAGCCGGCGTTGCCGTAGGTGGCCAGGGTGAAGAAACCGACCCAGAACAGCGCCCAGCCGCCGGCCTGGAGGCTGAAGAACTCGGGAACCAGCTCGCGGATCGGGGTGAAGTAGCCGACGAAGGTCAGGGCGGTGAGCAGGGACACGCCGAGCCAGATGCCGTGCTTGGCCAGCTTGCGGCCGAACTTGGCGGCGCTCATGGGCGTCTTGTCCAGCCTGATGCGCTGGTTGCGATCGCCCTCGGTGATCTTCTCGGCCCACATGAACACCCAGGTGAACACGCTCTGCGGACAGGTGTAGCCGCACCAGACGCGGCCGGCGAACACGGTGATGAAGAACAGGCCGAAGGCGCAGATGATCAGCAGGGCCGAGAGCAGGATGAAGTCCTGCGGCCAGTAGGTGGCGCCGAAGATGTGGAACTTGCGCTCGGGCAGGTCCCACCAGACCGCCTGTCGACCGTTCCAGGTCAGCCAGACGGTGCCGAAGAACAGCAGGAACAGGAGGGCGCCGCCGGCGATGCGCAGGTTGCGGAACAGGCCGGTGAAGGCCCGCGTGTAGATCTTTTCGCGATTGGCGTAGAGGTCGACGGAGTCGCCCTGGGATGGGGTCACGTCTTTGACGGGAATC
>JBFHKK010000233.1:0-4890 GCA_041595475.1 Pseudomonas sp.
GCCGGCCGTCGGGCCGGCGTCGGCAGGCGCTTACACGGTATGCAGGTACCAGTTGTATTCGAGGTCGGAGATGGTGGTCTCGAACTCCTGCAACTCGGCTTCCTTGCAGGCGACGAAGATGTCGATGTAGGCGGGGCTGATGTACTTGTTCAGCACCTCGCTGTCGTCCAGTTCGCGCAGGGCATCGCGCAGGTTGTTCGGCAGGCTCGGCTCGAGTTGCTCGTAGGCGTTGCCCTCGATGGGCTCGCCCGGCTCGATCTGGTTGGTCAGGCCGTGGTGGACGCCGGCGAGGATGGCCGCGAGCATCAGATAGGGATTGGCATCGGCGCCGGCCACCCGGTGCTCGATGCGCACCGCGTCGGCGCTGCCGGTCGGCACCCGCACCGCTACTGTGCGGTTGTCCAGGGCCCAGCTCGGCGCATTGGGCACGTAGAACTGGGCACCGAAGCGGCGGTAGGAATTGACGTTGGGACAGAGGAAGGCCATGGACGCGGCCATGGTGTCGAGAATCCCGCCGACGGCATGGCGCAGGGCGTCGTTCTGCAGCGGATCCTCGGCGGTGAAGATGTTCTTGCCGGTCTTCTTGTCCAGCAGCGAGATGTGCACGTGCAGGCCATTGCCGGCCTGGCCCGGATAGGGCTTGGCCATGAAGGTCGAGTCCATCTCGTGGTCGTAGGCGATGTTCTTGATCAGGCGCTTGAGCAGCAGCGCATAGTCGCACGCCTTGAGCGCGTCCTCGACGTGGTGCAGGTTGACCTCGAACTGCGCCGGGGCGCTCTCCTTGACGATGGCATCGGCCGGCAGATCCTGCTCCTTGGCGGCTTCGAGCATGTCCTGCAGGCAGTCGACGTATTCGTCGAGGTCATCGATCAGGTAGACCTGGGTCGAGTGCGGACGCTTGCCGGAGATCGGCGAGCGCGGCGGCTGCGGGCGGCCGTTCACGTTCTCCTGGTCGATCAGGTAGAACTCCAGTTCGAAGGCGGCGCAGATGCGCAGGCCCATGTCGTCGAACTTCTGCACCACCTGGCGCAGCACCTCACGCGGGTCGGCGAAGAAGGGTGTGCCGTCGAGTTCGTGCATGGTCATCAGCAGCTGCGCGGTCGGGCGCTTCTGCCAGGGCTCGTTGCACAGGGTGCCGGGAATGGGGAAACAGATGCGGTCGGCATCGCCGATGTCCAGGCCCAGGCCGGTGCTTTCCACCGTCGAGCCGTTGATATCCAGGGCGAACAGCGAGGCAGGCAGGTTGATGCCCTTCTCGTATACCTTGTGCAAGGCGTTTCTATCGATGCGCTTGCCGCGCACCACGCCGTTCATATCTGCAATAAGAAGGTCGACGAACAGGACCTCAGGATGTTCCTTAAGGAACGCGTTCGCTTCGTTAAGCTGAACGGCACGCGGGGGTACCGACATGATGCAACACCTTTATTGTTAAAAATATCAATCACGCAACTGCACGACTGTGAGTCAATCTTAAAGCGCAGAGGCTGTCAAGACAGCCCCCGAGCGCCCGGAAAAGGCGCAGAGTGACCGATATTCGGGCGTTTCAGGCCAGCGCCGAATGGCGCCAGGCCAAGCCCGGCGCACTGCTCAGCGCCCTGTGTTCAATTTTTTACATAACTATTGTGTAGGAAATTGAACAAGGCTAAGCTCCGCTCAGACCCACAACAGCGATAAAACGGGTGTCACATGTCGCGCCAGCCGCTGATCGGCGTTACCGCCTGTACCAAGCAGATCGGCCTGCACGGCTATCACATCGCCGGCGACAAGTACCTGCGCGCGGTGGCGCTCGGCGCCGGCGGCCTGCCCCTGGTCATTCCGGCCCTGGGTGAGCTGCTCGATCCCGAGGCCCTGCTCGAGCGTCTCGACGGCCTGCTGTTCACCGGCTCGCCCTCCAACGTCGAACCCCATCATTACCAGGGCCCGGCCAGTGCCGCCGGCACCGCCCACGATCCGGCCCGCGACCAGACCACCCTGCCGCTGATCCGCCGGGCGGTGACCGCCGGCGTGCCGCTGCTGGGCATCTGCCGCGGCTTCCAGGAAATGAACGTGGCCTTCGGCGGCAGCCTGCACCAGCGGGTACATGAGGTCGAAGGCATGCTCGATCACCGCGAGCCGGCCGACCAGCCCCTGGAAGTGCAGTACGCCAGCCGCCATGCCCTGCGCCTGCAGCCCGGCGGCATCCTCGCCGGCCTCGGCCTGCCGCAGCAGATCGAGGTCAACTCCATTCATGGCCAGGGCGTCGAACGCCTGGGCCCGGGCCTGCGGATCGAGGCCCTGGCCCCGGACGGCCTGATCGAAGCCTGCTCGGTCGAAGGCGCGCCGCGCTTCGCCCTCGGCGTGCAATGGCACCCGGAATGGCAGGTCTGCAGCAACCCGCACTCTCTCGCCATCTTCCGCGCCTTCGGTGAAGCGTGCCGGGAGCGGGCGAGGCAACGCCGGAGCGACACCCTGGATGTCGGCTCCGTCCATCCCTGAGGTCTCTATGAGCAGCAACCTGGACCAGCTCTCCGGCTGGCTGAAAGAGCGCAAGATCACCGAAGTCGAGTGCCTGGTCAGCGACCTGACCGGCATCGCCCGCGGCAAGATCTCGCCGACCAACAAGTTCCTCGACGAGCGCGGCATGCGCCTGCCCGAAAGCGTCTTGCTGCAGACCGTGACCGGCGACTACGTCGAGGACGACATCTATTACGAGCTGCTCGACCCGGCCGATATCGACATGGTCTGCCGGCCGGACGAGAACGCCGTGTACCTGGTGCCCTGGGCCCTCGAGCCGACCGCCATGGTCATCCACGACACCTTCGACAAGCGCGGCGAGCCGATCGAGCTGTCGCCGCGCAACCTGCTGAAGAAGGTGCTCAAGCTCTATGCCGACAAGGGCTGGAAGCCGATAGTGGCACCGGAGATGGAGTTCTACCTGACCAAGCGCTGCGGCGACCCGGACTTCCCGCTGGAGGCGCCCTTGGGCCGCTCGGGACGCCCGGAGACCGGCCGCCAGTCGTTCTCCATAGACGCGGCCAACGAATTCGACCCGCTGTTCGAGGACATGTACGACTGGTGCGAACTGCAGGGCCTGGATCTGGACACCCTGATCCACGAGGAAGGCCCGGCGCAGATGGAGATCAACTTCCGTCACGGCGACGCCCTGGCCCTGGCCGACCAGATCCTGGTGTTCAAGCGCACCATGCGCGAGGCGGCGCTCAAGCACGACGTGGCCGCCACCTTCATGGCCAAGCCGATCACCGACGAGCCGGGCAGCGCCATGCATCTGCACCAGAGCGTGGTCGACAGCGAAAGTGGCCGCAACATCTTCTCCAACGAGGACGGCTCCATGAGCGAGCTGTTCCTGCACCACATCGGCGGCCTGCAGAAGTTCATCCCCGAGGTGCTGCCGCTGTTCGCGCCCAACGTCAATTCGTTCCGCCGCTTCCTGCCGGACACCTCGGCGCCGGTCAACGTCGAGTGGGGCGAAGAGAACCGCACCGTCGGCCTGCGCGTGCCGGACTCCGGCCCGCAGAACCGCCGGGTGGAGAACCGCCTGCCCGGCGCCGACGCCAACCCTTATCTGGCGCTGGCCGCCAGTTTGCTCTGCGGCTATATCGGCATGGTCGAAGGCATAGCGCCGAGCGCACCTGTGGTCGGGCGCGGCTACGAGCGGCGCAACCTGCGCCTGCCGCTGACCCTGGAGGCGGCCCTGGAGCGCATGGAAACCTGCGAACTGCTCGCCCAGTATCTGGGACAAAAGTTCGTCAGCGGCTATGTGGCGGTCAAACGCGCCGAACATGAGAACTACAAGCGGGTGATCAGCTCCTGGGAGCGCGAATTCCTGCTGTTATCGGTCTAAGCAAGGGACGGCGGGCACCTGTGCCGCGCCCCCGCTGAATGTATTGAGGTGGCTATGAGCAAACCCGTTTCCAACCCGAAAACCCGCGAATGGCAGGCCATGAGCCGCGACCATCACCTGGCGCCGTTCAGCGACTACCAGCAACTGGCCGACGTCGGCCCGCGGATCATCACCAAGGCCTCCGGCGTCTACCTGTGGGACAGCGAGGGCCAGCAGATCCTCGATGGCATGGCCGGCCTCTGGTGCGTGGCCCTGGGCTACGGTCGCGAGGAGCTGGTCGAGGCGGCGGCGCGGCAAATGCGCGAGCTGCCCTTCTACAACACCTTCTTCATGACCGCCCACCCGCCGGTGCTGGAGCTGGCCAAGGCGATCGCCGAGATCGCGCCCGAGGGCATGAACCACGTGTTCTTCACCGGCTCGGGCTCCGAGGGCAACGACACCATGTTGCGCCTGGTGCGCCATTACTGGGCACTCAAGGGCCAGCCGCAGAAGAAAGTGGTCATCGCCCGCCAGAACGCCTACCACGGCTCGACCGTGGCCGGTGCCAGCCTCGGCGGCATGACCTATATGCACGAGCAGGGCGATCTGCCGATTCCCGGCATCGTGCACATTCCCCAGCCCTACTGGTTCGGCGAAGGCGGCGACATGAGCCCGGACGAGTTCGGCATCTGGGCCGCCGAGCAACTGGAGCAGAAGATTCTCGAGGTCGGCGCGGACCAGGTCGCCGCCTTTATCGCCGAGCCGATCCAGGGCGCCGGCGGGGTGATCATCCCGCCGGACAGCTACTGGCCGAAGATCCGCGAGATCCTCGCGCGCTACGACATCCTCTTCGTGGCCGACGAGGTCATCTGCGGCTTCGGCCGCACCGGCCAGTGGTTCGGCAGCGACTACTATGGCAACAAGCCGGATCTGATGACCATCGCCAAGGGTCTGACCAGCGGCTACGTGCCCATGGGCGGCTTGATCGTCAGCGACAAGGTGTTCGCGGTGATCAACGAAGGCGGCGACTTCAACCACGGCTTTACCTACTCCGGGCATCCGGTGGCAGC
>JBFHKK010000234.1:0-4881 GCA_041595475.1 Pseudomonas sp.
GCGCGCCGGTGGCGAGGATCAGGGTCTTGGCCTTGAGACTGGCGCCGCTCTCGAACTTCACTTCATGCAACTCGCCGGCAGCCTGGGCCGGGATCAGCGCGCTGGCGCGCTGCAGGTTCATGATGTCGACCTCGTACTGCTTGACGTGCTCTTCCAGGGCCCGGGCCAGCTTCGGTCCCTCGGTTTCCTGCACCGAGATGAAGTTCTCGATGGCCATGGTATCGAGCACCTGGCCGCCGAAACGCTCGGCCGCCACCCCGGTGCGGATGCCCTTGCGCGCGGCATAGATGGCCGCCGCGGCGCCGGCCGGGCCACCGCCGACCACCAGCACGTCGAAGGCGGCCTTGGCCTTGAGCTTCTCGGCATCGCGGGCGCTGGCGCCGGTGTCGAGCTTGGCGAGGATCTCCTCGACCTCCATGCGGCCGGAGGCGAAGGGCTCACCGTTGAGGTAGATGCTCGGCACCGACATCACCTGGCGCTGCTCGACCTCGGCCTGGAACAGCGCGCCGTCGATGGCGACGTGGCGAATATTCGGGTTGAGCACCGCCATCAGGTTGAGCGCCTGGACCACGTCCGGGCAGTTCTGGCAGGACAGCGAGAAGTAGGTCTCGAAGCTGAACTGGCCTTCGAGGCCCTTGACCTGCTCGATCAGCTCGGCCGCCAGCTTGGACGGATGGCCACCGACCTGCAGCAGGGCCAGCACCAGCGAAGTGAACTCGTGGCCCATGGGGATGCCGGCGAAGCGCAGGCCGATATCGGCACCCGGGCGATTGAGCGAGAAGGACGGCGTGCGCGCATCAATGCCATCGGTCTTCAGGGTGATCTTGTCGCTCAGGCCGACGATGTCCTGCAGCAAGGCGAGCAGCTCGCGGGATTTGTCGCTGTCATCGAGGGACGCGACTATCTCGAACGGCTGGCTGACCTTTTCCAGGTAGCCCTTCAACTGGGATTTCAGGTTGGCGTCCAACATGGCGGCGTGTCCTCTAGGACGAAATTCGGGCTATAAAATGCCCGGGCGGATCGCGCCCGGGCATTCGGGCGCTGGCCGGGCTGGGTGGAAGCCCTGGCAGCGCAGAAAGGTTTCCCGCTCCTGAGCAGCTGCTCGGGAGCGGGAAGGCGGCAGATTTAGATCTTGCCGACCAGGTCCAGCGACGGCGCCAGGGTGGCTTCGCCTTCCTTCCACTTGGCCGGGCAAACCTGGCCCGGGTTGGCGGCGGTGTACTGGGCAGCCTTGAGCTTGCGCAGGGTCTCGGAGACGTCGCGGGCGATTTCGTTGGAGTGGATTTCCACGGTCTTGATCACGCCTTCCGGGTTGATCACGAAGGTGCCGCGCAGGGCCAGACCCTCTTCCGGAATATGCACGCCGAAGGCGTTGGTCAGGGCGTGGGTCGGGTCGCCGATCAGCGGGAACTGGGCCTTGCCCACGGCCGGGGAGGTCTCGTGCCAGACCTTGTGCGAGAAATGGGTATCGGTGGTGACGATGTACACCTCGGTGTTGGCGTCACGGAAGGCCGCGTAGTTGTTGGCGGCGTCCTCGATCTCGGTCGGGCAGTTGAAGGTGAAGGCGGCCGGCATGAAGATCAGCACCGACCACTTGCCCTTCAGCGACTGCTCGGTGACTTCGATGAACTTGCCGTTGTGGAAGGCGTTGGCCTTGAAGGGTTGCACCTGGGTATTGATGAGATTCATCGCGAGTTCCTCGTGAGGGTTTGAAAGTTGACGGGGGGCATCTTAGACCGGGACATTCTAAAGAGCTTATTGATAGATGCCATAGCTTTGATTGGATGACTCAATCGCCGGCGGCCAGGTAGCCTGCCCGGCGGTCGAATCCGGCTGCGAGCGGCCTTATTTGAGGCTTTCGTCGATCAGCAGCAGCAGCTTGCCATTGACCTTGTTGCTCGCCAGTTCGGCAAAGGCCCCCTCCGCGTCCTTGGCGGCGAAACACTGCTGCACCTGCGGCTGGAGCCGCCCTTCGGCGAACAGCGGCCAGACCTGCTGCTGCAGATCGCGCAGCAGCTCGGCCTTGAAGGCGTCATCGCGGTTGCGCAGGGTAGAGCCGAACAACTGGATGCGCTTGCCCAAGAGCGTCGCCAGATCCAGCTCGGCGCGACGCCCGCCCATCAGGCCGATGCTCAGCCAACGCCCGTCGCGCGCCAACAGTTCCAGATTGAGCGAGGCGTAGGGGCCACCGACCGGATCGAGAATCACATCGAAGGGGGCGAAGTCGCGCAACCCCTGCAACTGCTCACCCTCGCGCAATACCCCGCCCTGGGCGCCGAGGGACTCGCAGTAGGCCAGGCGCTCGGCCGAGCCGACGCTGACCCAGCAGGGATTGCCGAAGGCCTTGCACAACTGGATGGCCGCCGAGCCGACGCCGCTGGCGCCGGCATGCAGCAGGACCTTCTCGCCCGGCTTGAGCGCGCCCAGCTGGAACAGGTTGAGCCAGGCGGTGGCGTAAACCTCCGGCAGCGCCGCCGCCTCGACCAGCGAGACGCCCGCCGGCACGGGCAAGGCATGGCGACCGTCGACCACCACCTCCTCGGCCATGCCGCCCCCGGCGAGCAGCGCGCAGACCCGGTCGCCGGGTTGCCATTGACAGCCGGCGCCGACTTCGCTGACGACGCCCGAGCACTCCAGGCCGAGCGTCTGAGTCACGCCGGGCGGCGGCGGATAGAGACCCGCGCGCTGCAGCAGGTCGGCGCGATTGAGGCCGGCGGCGGCCACCCGGATGCGAATCTGCCCCACGTCACACGCCGGCGAGGGCTGCTCGACCCAGTGCGTACGGCCCTCTTCACCTTGCAATGCCTTCACGCTGCCTCCATAGTGGTTTTTAACTGTGCCCGGCAGTCTGCGCGGGTTTTCTGCATCGCGCCGATGGAACCAGGCGCCCTCTCCTACGGCCTAATATGCGTTACCCACTGCCCCGACGTCGAATCAGCATGATGCGTTCTCTGCTCAGCGCCACCCTCGCCCTCAGTCTCGGTCTCAGCCTGCTGCCGGCAGCGGCGAAGACCGGCGAAGCCAACTCCTGGGACTACCTGCAGCCGGATCGCGACCAGGTGATCGCCAGCCTCAACGTCGTCGAACTGCTCAAGCGCCATCACTACAACAAGCCGCCGCTGGACGATCAGCGCTCGGCCAAGATCTACGACGGCTACCTGAAGATGCTCGACCCGGCGCGCAGCTATTTCACCGCCGCCGACATCGCCGAGTTCGCGCCCTGGCGCGAGCAGTTCGACGACCTGCTCAAGAGCGGCAACCTGGGCCCGGGCTTCATGATTTACCAGCGTCACCTCGAGCGCCTGCAGGGGCGCCTGGAGTTCGCCCTGGCACTGCTCGACAAGGGCATCGACAGCTTCGACTTCAACCGCGACGAAAGCCTGCTGGTCGATCGCGAGAACGCCCCCTGGGCCAAGGACGAGACGGAGCTGGACGAGCTCTGGCGCAAGCGGGTCAAGGACGAGGTGCTGCGCCTGAAGATCGCCGGCAAGGAACCCAAGGCCATCGGCGAGCTGCTGACCAAGCGCTATCGCAACCAGCTCTCGCGCCTGCGCCAGACCCGCAGCGAGGACGTGTTCCAGACCTACATCAACGCCTTCGCCATGTCCTACGACCCGCACACCACCTACCTGTCTCCGGACAGTGCGGAAAACTTCGACATCAACATGAGCCTGTCCCTCGAGGGCATAGGCGCGGTGCTGCAGACCGACAACGAACACGTCAAGGTGGTGCGCCTGGTTCCGGCCGGCCCAGCCGAGAAGAGCAAGCAGATCGCCCCGGCGGACAAGATCATCGGCGTGGCCCAGGGCGACGGCGAGATGGTCGACGTGATCGGCTGGCGCCTGGACGAAGTGGTCAAGCTGATCCGCGGCCCCAAGGGCTCGCGCGTGCGCCTGGAGGTGATCCCGGCGGGCAACGCGCCCAACGACCAGTCCAGCAAGATCGTCAGCATCACCCGCGAGGCGGTCAAGCTGGAAGAGCAGGCGGCGAAAAAGTCCCTGCTCGAGATGACCCACAACGGCCGTGACTACAAGCTCGGGGTGATCGAGATTCCGGCCTTCTACCTGGACTTCAAGGCCTACCGCGCCGGCGATCCGAACTACAAGAGCACCACCCGCGACGTCAAGCGCCTGCTGGCCGAACTGAAGAAAGAGAAGGTCGACGGCGTGCTCATCGACCTGCGCAACAACGGCGGCGGCTCGCTGCAGGAGGCCACCGAGCTGACCGGGCTGTTCATCGACCAGGGGCCGACCGTGCTGGTGCGCAACAGCGACGGCCGGGTCGACGTGCTGGCCGACGAGGACAGCGGCGTCTTCTATGACGGGCCACTGGCGGTGCTGGTCAATCGCCTGTCGGCCTCCGCCTCGGAGATCTTCGCCGGGGCCATGCAGGACTATCATCGCGCCCTGATCCTCGGCGGCCAGACCTTCGGCAAGGGCACGGTACAGACCATCCAGCCGCTCAACCACGGCGAGCTGAAGCTGACCCTGGCCAAGTTCTACCGGGTCTCCGGGCAGAGCACCCAGCACCAGGGAGTGATTCCGGACATCCTCTACCCCGATGTCATGGATACCAAGGAGATCGGCGAGAGCGCGCTGCCCGAGGCCCTGCCCTGGGACAGCATCAAGCCGGCGCTGACCCCGGCGCGCAATCCGATCATGCCCTGGCTGCCGGAACTGCAGGCGCGCTACAGCAGCCGGACGCAGACGAACCCAGACTTCACCTTCACCCGAGAGAGCCTGGCGCTGGCGAAGAAGCTGATGGATGAAACCACGGTCAGCCTCAACGAGACCAAGCGGCGCGCCGAGCAGGCCGCGATCGAGGCCCAGCAGCTGCTGATCGAGAACAACAGGCGCAAGGCCAAGGGCCTGCCGCCTCTGA
>JBFHKK010000235.1:0-4863 GCA_041595475.1 Pseudomonas sp.
GCTTCGAGCGCATGGTGCTGCCGGGCAATGTGGTGATCGAGCGCGGCATGGCCGAGGGTGAGATGCAGGCCATCATCGAGACAGTCATCTGGCACCGCTACCAGATGCCGGCCTACCACCTGCAGGCCGCCGACGGCGACGGCATCACCCTGGTCAATATCGGCGTCGGGCCGTCCAATGCCAAGAACATCACCGACCACCTGGCGGTGCTGCGCCCGCACTGCTGGCTGATGATCGGCCACTGTGGCGGCCTGCGCCAGTCGCAGACCATCGGCGACTATGTGCTGGCCCATGCCTATATGCGCCGCGACGGCATTCTCGACCGGGTGCTGCCGCCGAACATCCCGCTGCCGGCCCTGGCCGAGGTGCAGCAGGCCCTGCAGCAGGCCGCCCGGCAGGTCACCGGCGAGCAGGGCGAGGAGCTGAAGAAGCGCCTGCGCACCGGTACCGTGTTGACCTACGACGACCGCAACTGGGAGCTGCGCTGGGCCCAGGAGCGACCGCTGATCAACCTGGCCCGGGCCGTGGCGGTGGACATGGAAAGCGGCACCATCGCCGCCCAGGGTTATCGCCTGCGGGTGCCCTACGGCACCCTGTTGTGCGTCTCGGACAAGCCGCTGCACAGCGAGATAAAACTGCCGGGGGCGGCCGGCGCCTTCTACGAGCGGGCGGTCACTCAGCATCTGCACATCGGCATCGCCGCGCTGGACCTGCTGCGCAGCCAGCTCGACTCGCTGCATTCGCGCAAGCTGCGCAGCTTCGACGAGCCGCCGTTTCGCTGAAGCGGCCAGCGGCTCAAGCGAAAAGCCCAGGGCCGCGGCCCTGGGCTTTTTTCGTTGCGCGAGCGGTTACTGGCTGGCGTCCAGCACCACCCGGTAGCGCGCCTTGCCCGCGCGCAGGTGCTCGATGGCCTCGTTGACCCGGCTCATGGGGAAGTGCTCGACCTGCGGCAGGATCTGGTGGCGGGCGCAGAATTCCAGCATGGTCGCCATGGTCGCCGGTGAGCCTACCGGCGAGCCGGACAGGCTCTTCTGCTGCGGGATCAGGTTGAACACATGCACCGGGATGGCGCTGGGCACGATGCCGACGAAGTGCAGCCGGCCCTTGGCGCCCAGGGTGCCGATCATCGCCGGCCAGTCGAGGTCGGCGCTGGCGGTGATCAGCAGAAAGTCCAGGCTGCCGGCGATCGCCTCCAGTGCCGCGCTGTCGGTGGAGGCCACCACCTTGTGCGCGCCCAGGCGAAGGGCCTCGTCCTGCTTGCTCAGGGATGAGGTGAAGGCGGTGACCTCGCAGCCCCAGGCGTTGAGAAAGCGCAGGGCCAGGTGGCCGAGGCCGCCGATGCCGACCACCCCGACCCGGTCGGTGGGTTTGACGCCAAACTCCAGCAGCGGGCTGAACACCGTGGAGCCGGCGCAGAACAGCGGGCCGACCAGCGCCGGGTCGAGGCCGTCCGGCAAGGGGACGGCCCAGGCCCAGTGGCTGCGCAGGCGATCGGCGAAGCCGCCGTGGCTGCCGACGATGGTCGGTTTGACCGTGCCGCACAGCTGGTGGGCGCCCTGCATGCAGGAGCCGCAGTGCATGCAGCTGCCCTTGTACCAGCCGATGCCGACCCGTTGCCCGAGCGCCAGGCCGCGGGCCCGTTCGCCGAGGCGCACGACGCTGCCGACCACTTCGTGGCCGGGAATGAAGGGGTATTGGCTCATGCCCCACTCGTTGTCGATCATCGACTGGTCGGAGTGGCAGATGCCGCAGTACTCCACCGCCACCTCCACCTCCTCGGCGCCCAGGGGGCCGGGATCGTAGCTATGAGGTTGCAGGGCGCCGCCGGGCGCGGTGGCGGCCCAGCCGGTGAAGCGCTCGAGTACGGATTCGGAGTTGCTCATGGGCGACAGCCTCGCTGGGGGAAAGGACAATCCCTGCAGCTTAGCTGGCCTGGCCGCGCCGGGCGGCTGCATCAGTGGGCGTGATGATGGGACTGCCGCCTCGGTTACACTGGCTTTCCCGTTCATCGTCGCCGGTAGCGCCATGTCTCGCCCGCCCCGTCCCGCCGCTCCTCGCCGGCCCTCCGTGCAGTCCACCATGCGCCGCGTGGCCAAGGCGCCGCCGAGCGAGCCGCGGCTGATCCTGCTGAACAAGCCCTTCGATGTGCTGACCCAGTTCCAGGACGACCAGGGTCGCGCCACCCTCCAGGATTTCGTCGCGGTGCCAGGGGTTTACCCGGCCGGGCGCCTGGACCGCGACAGCGAGGGCCTGCTGCTGCTGACCAACGATGGCCGCCTGCAGGCGCGCATCGCCGACCCCAGGCACAAGCTGGCCAAGACCTACTGGGTGCAGGTGGAAGGCGAGCCGACGGCAGAGCAGTTGCAGGCGCTGCGTGATGGCGTGCAGCTCAACGATGGCCCGACCCTGCCGGCCGAGGCGCGTGTGCTGGACGAGCCGCAGCTGTGGGCGCGTCAGCCGCCGGTGCGCTTTCGCAAGAGTGTGCCCACCGCCTGGCTGGAATTGGTGATCCGCGAAGGACGCAATCGCCAGGTGCGGCGCATGACCGCGGCGGTCGGCTTGCCAACCCTGCGCCTGGTGCGGGTGCGCATCGGCCCCTGGAGCCTGAACGGCCTGCAGCCGGGCGAGTGGCGCGAGGTGGAGGCGCGACTCTAAGCCGGCGGCCGCCCGCTCATGGCCGGGTCGAGGCGCTGAGGCCTTTCAGCCCGGGATACCCTGGGTCACTTCGATGATATGGCTGATCAGCGGCTTGGCCAGGAAGGCGAAGAGGCACAGGCCCAGGCCCAGGAACAGGATGGCGGTGCCCAGGCGGCCGGCCTTGGACTTCTTGGCCAGGTCCCAGATGATGAAGAACATGAACAGGATCAGGCCGCCCACCAGGGTGGTCATCATGAGTTCTTCGAATACTTCCGGTTCCATCTTCACCTCGCCGACTGGGCCAACGCCTGGATCGTGCCGACCCAGGCAAGCACCGGCGATTATACCCGCGTCGAGGCCCCTGTCAGGGCACCGCCCGGGTGCGGCTCAGGGCCGCAGGTGCTGCAGCGGCAGCTGGGTGGTGGAGAGAATCTGCTGCAGCACGAAGCTCGAGCGCACGCTGGAAACGCCCTCGATGCGGGTCAGGGTGCCGAGCAGAAACTTCTGGTAGTGGTCCATGTCCGGCACCACCACCTTGAGCTGGTAGTCGGCATCCATGCCGGTGACCAGGCAGCACTCCAGCACCTCCGGGCATTGGCGGATCGCCGCCTGGAAGTGTTCGAAGCGCTCCGGGGTGTGCCTGTCCATGCCGATCAGCACGTAGGCGGTGAGGGTCAGGCCCAGGTGCTTGCGATCGAGCAGCGCCACCTGGCCGCGGATATAGCCGTCGTCCTGCAGCTGCTTGACCCGCCGCGAACAGGGCGAGGGCGAGAGGCCGATGCGTTCGGCCAGTTCCTGGTTGGACAGGCTGGCGTCGCGCTGCAGTTCGGCGAGGATGTTCAGGTCGTAGCGGTCGAGTTTGTTCATCTGTGAGCTTGATGTTCGTTATATTGCGCAAAAATAACATATAAGGGCTATTAATTGCTTTCTATATGTATATATGCGCAATGTTCGCAATACTCTGTCGCCGTGCTTGCTCTAAGCTTTACCTCAGTTTCACGGCCCGGACGATACGTCCAAACGCCTTGCCCAACCCGGCCAGGCGTCGCCGCCGGTCCTACAGGGCCGCCGCGGCACCCGGGCCCGCTGCGCCCAACCAGGCGCGCGAGGAAGGCGGCGATACCCTTGCCGGCAACGGACATCTTTCCCTGAGGGAGGCCATGGGCCTCCCTTTTTCTTGCCCGGCCGATTGTCGCTAGACGATGCCGAAGGCATCACGCAGCAGATAGCCGGTGCCGAACGCCAGGGCGGCCGCGGCGCCGCCGGTCAGCAGGGTGCTCAGGCCCGAGCGCAGCAGCGGCTTGGCGAACACCAGGCTCTTGAGCATGCCGATGCTGAAGAACACCAGGGCCGCCAGGCTGGCGCTGAGGATGAACTGCCACTGCGGGTTCAGGTCCGGAACCAGGTAGGGCAGCAGCGGCAGGGCGCCGGCCAGCAGGAAGGTGGTGAAGGTCATGGCCGCCGAGCGGCCCGGGCTGATGTCGAGTTTGTGCAGGCCATGCTCCTCGGTGAGCATGGTCTCGACCCAGAGCTCGCGATCGCGGCTGATGGTCTCGACTATGGCCTCGAGGATCTCGCCTTCGAAGCCCTTGAGGCGGAACAGCTGGCGGATCTCCTCCCGCTCGCCATGGGGCACCCGGTCGATATGTTCCTCCTCCATGCGCCGGGCCTGTTCGCGGTACTCCAGCTGGGCCTTGATTGCCTCGTAATTGCTCACCGCCATGCTGAAGCCGTCGGCCAGCAGGTTGGCGAAACCCAGGATCAGGGCGATGGAGGCGGAGAAGCCGGCGCCGAAGGCGCCGGCCACCACGGCGAAGGTGGTGATGCAGCCGTCGATGGCGCCGAGCACCGCGTCAGAGACGTCCTGGGGCCTGTTGCCGGCGTTCAGGCGCTGCTCGATCGCCTCGGGCTCGTGCTCCCTATACAGCTGCTCCAGGCTGGTCTTTTTCACGGGTGAAATCCCCGGGCAAGGCAGACCTATTGAGCATATGCAGAAAAGCGGCGCCGGGCCTGGCAGGCGGGGCGTGGCTTAGGGCGCTCGATGCACAGGGCGCGACAGGCGCGTGTGCACGAATGGAAGCGCTACTGCGCCTGAAATGCTAATGCGCCTGCATCAGGCCGCCGGGCGCAGGCCGTAGGCGGCCAGCTGACCGACATCACCGCTGTGCTGGATCAGGCGCGGACCATCCAGCGGCAGGCACTGGCCGGTGTGGGCCTCAAGCAGGA
>JBFHKK010000236.1:0-4857 GCA_041595475.1 Pseudomonas sp.
ATCGCCCAGCCGCCCAGCCCCAGCAGCGCCAGGAGCAGGGCAACGCGGGCCAGCAGGCGCCCCAGCCAGAGCCAGAATCTTGTCAGCATGCCAATGGCTCCTCAGTTGTCTGTGCTCATCCGCGCGGCCGCGGCTTCGACCAATTGGGCGATCTGCGCGGCATCCGGCTTCACTCCTGGCATTCGGGGCCCGGGTTCCAGGGCCTGGCCTTGACCGGCTCGAGCCGATCCTCCAGCGGCTGGTTGCCCAGGACCTTGAGGTATTCGATCAGCGCCAGGCGTTCGTCCGGCGCCAGTGCGCGGCCGATCACGCCGCCTCGACGACAGCCGTCGCGAAACTCATGACCCTGGTTGCCGTTGCCGGTGACAGTGGTGTCGAACAGGAAACCGCCGGGGAAGGCCTGGCTGTCGAAGCCGACCTTGTGCGGATCGAACTCGAAATTGCCGACCCAGAAGCGCGTCGGCCGCTCGGCCACCGGCGACAACAGGTGGAACAGGGTCGGCACCGAGCCATTGTGCAGGAAGGGCGGGGTGGCCCAGATGCCGTCCAGGGGCCGGGCCTTGTAGCCACGTTTCTCCTGCACGCCGATCGGCAGGCCGAAGCCATCCATGCGCCAGCGCTCGCGGGGCTGGATGCCGGCGTCGCGATAGGCGCGATCCTCCACGTAGGCGGTGATGTAGGCCAGGCCCTTGGCGCTGGAGAGGGCGCTGAGGTCGAGTTGCTCGAGGTCGGCGCCGAACAGCCGAACATCCAGCTTGGCCAGTTCATCCTTGCGCCAGCCGAGCTTGCTGATGTCGTAGCGATGATCGGCGATGTTGTCGGCGGTGCGCGGGTCGGTGTCGATGATCTCGGTCGGGACGATGCGCATCTGCCATTCGGGATCGCGCGCCGGTGCCAGGCGCTCGCGGCGTGGTCTGGCTACAGGGGCGTGGCAGTAGGCGCAGTTCTCCTCGAACAGGGCGCGGCCCTGGCTGGCCCGCTGTAAATCGATGGCGCCAAACAGGGCTTCTGGCCAGGCCGGGGGCTGCAGTTGCCTGAGGGTTTTCTCCAGGGTGTAGAGATCACGCAGGCGCACGCTCGAGGGATAGCGCTCGGCTTCGGCCAGTGGCTGGCCAGCCTGGTCGAGCAGGTGCAGGGTGGCGCCGACTCCGAGGGCCTCGCCGATATTGCGCGCCATCGGTTGCATGGCCGAGCCGTTCCACTGCACCCAGTCGAACTTCCAGATGTCCCACAGTTGCGGGTAGCTCACCGGGGCGTCGGCCACTCGGTAGTTGGCCGCGTCTATGGCATCGCCGAACACGCCGTTGGCGATACGGCCGAAGGCATCCGCGCGGCCGAAGCCCTCCTCGGTGGGATAGAGGTCGCGGTGCCAGTCGTTGAAGGCGGTGGCGGCCAGGCGATCGAGCACCTGCTTGAAGTCCTCTCTGAGCCGATCGTGGCCTTCGGGGTAGTTGTCGCCCAGCACCTGGCGGGAGAAGCGCCTGAATTTCAGCGGGTTGTAATAGGTCAGCGCCATGGCCGCGCCGAGCGCCTGGCCGAAGCCGCCGCCCTTGAGCGTCGGCACGGTCGAGGCCAGGGCGTGCAGGGCGGCGCCGCCATCGATGCGCACGGCCTGCCCGCGGTAGCGCAATTCGCCGCTGTGGCAGGCGGCGCAGCTGATGTCCAGGTAGGCCGCGTCGCTCTCGGCGTCCTCATGACGGGCAAAGCCCACCGGCAGGTTGCCGGGATTCAGGGCGCTGGCCTGCTGCTTGGGGTCGACCAGAAAGCCAAAGCGCGCCAGATGCTCGGGGGCGGCAAAAGGCTCGCGGCTCAGCGGCATTTCCAGGGCGGTGAACCAGTCGTAGCGCAGGCCTTTGATCTGGGTGCCCTGTGGCGTGTAGTAATAGGTCTGCCGCGCCTCTTCACTCCACTGGTCGAGATAGTGCAGGGTGCTGGGCGGCCGGTAGTGGGGAAGGTTGGGGTTGGCGACGTAGTAGAGGACCACAGTCAGGATGGCCAGGATTATCAGCAAGAGCCCGAGCAGGGCGTTGCGGAGGCTGCGCATCGACACGTCCTTGTTGCGTGATCAAAGGTTGCCTTTATCCCAAGGCCGTTGCGTAAAGGCAAGCGGCTATAGTTACCTGACTATCGATCATTGCGGGTCACCAGTGGTGCTCACAATGGCGCAGGGCGCCGCCGCGCCCCTGCATGAACCGGCCTCTGCGTGGGGCCGCGCCGCGCACCGACAGGAGAGAGAGATGCACCCATTCGAAGCCAAGCATCCGCAGCAATTGGCCATGCGTCTGGGCTACGCCGGTTTGATCCCCTTCGTCAGTGGTGCCGTGGGGATCTGGGTGACGCCCTTTGCCTGGCGTCCCTATGTGATGTCGGCGCTGCTCGATTACGCCGCGGTGATTCTGGCCTTTATGGGCGCCATTCACTGGGGCCTGGCGATGCGCGCGGAGGCCAATGACGAGCGGGCTCGGCTGCAGCTCGGGTTGTCGGTGATTCCGCCTTTGCTGGGCTGGATGGCGATCGCCAGCGGTATGCCCTTCGCCCTGGCATTGCCGGTGTTTCTGCTGGCTTTCGTGCTGCTCTACTTCGCCGATCTGCGCGCGGTCAAGCTGGGCCTGGCGCCGCAGTGGTATCCGGCACTGCGCCGGCCGCTAACCATAGTGGTGAGTGTCAGCCTGTTGCTCGCCTGGCTGAGTCTGCTGCGGCTCTAGGGGCGGTCGTTATCAGCAGCTCAGGCTGTCGGCCTGACGATAGAGCATCAGGAGTTTGCGGGTGATGCTCTGCTGGATATCGTCGCGTTCGAAGGCCGAGAGGTGGGTGAGGCGATTGATCTGCAAGCGGTGCAGGTGGATGTAGGGCATCTGCTGGTCGAACTCGCGCAAGTCGCCCTTCATCATGACCGGCAGGAAGACGTCACCGACTTTCTTCTGGTTGCTGATGATCTGCGCCAGCGCCGACTTGAACGGCATGGTCTTGGGCGCCGGGCCACCTTCCTTGATCTGGGTGGTCAGCAGCAAGCCGGGCTTGCCCATCAGGGCGCCCGGCAGCACGCACAAGCCGGTCTTGCGCACGGCCTGGGCGTCGATGCCGTGCAGGGTGTCGTGAAAGGCATAGGGGTTGGGCAGGACCACCATCTTGCGCCCCTGATCGCTGGGGAAGTGCAGGTTGTAGTTGGTGTAGAGCTGACGCACCGACTCTGAGTAGACGCACAGGCGGTTCTCGAACAGCTTGATCAGGCGCTCGGCCAGCTCGCGGCGGGCAATGCTGTCCAGGTCCCAGATCAGGTCCTGATTCTGCGGTCGACTGAGGTCAACTTCCTGATGTTCCATGCTGCTCATGTGTCCTCGCCCCCAAAAACGCGTGCCTCGACCTGAGGCACTTGCTTGCCGCCATCCAGGATTACGCCGAGCCGCGTCTGCCAACCAAATTAGCAAGAATCGAGTTAGCAAGAATCGAGCAAACACGGCCAAAGCCCTGACAAGCAAGTGTGGCGTGGCTGACGTTGCCTTTCAAGCCGTGGCCACCTGGGCGGTGCCTGCCGGCCGTCGGCCGGTTTCGGCTGCGGTGCGAACCCGAGGGTGAAGTGGCCTGCCCGCCGCGCCCTGGCGTGGGACTGCCGCTGTTCGGTTTTTTTCGCCGCGAGTCCGCAGCCACACGGAGGCGTGCCGGCGTTTCTCTGCTAGCATTCGGCGCCTTTGCGCAAGAACGCCAGGCGCGCGCCTAGCCAAGCCCAAGACGGGGCGTCGCCGGCCTTTGTTCGATTGTAGCCCGGCAGTTTTCCGGGTGATGCCTTGAGTGGGAGAGCGGATGGACCTTTGGAGCGCGCTGCAGACACTGATTCTGGGCATAGTGGAGGGACTCACCGAGTTTCTGCCGATCTCCAGCACCGGCCATCAGATCATTGTCGCCGATCTGATCGACTTCGGCGGCGAGCGAGCCATGGCCTTCAACATCATCATCCAGCTGGGTGCCATCCTCGCCGTGGTCTGGGAGTACCGGCGCAAGATTTACGATGTGGTGCTCGGCTTGCCGCGCCAGCGTTCGGCGCAGCGCTTCACCGCCAACTTGTTGGTCGCCTTCTTTCCGGCGGTGATTCTGGGTGTCGCCTTCGCCGATGCCATTCATCAGTACCTGTTCAATCCGATCACGGTGGCCATGGCCCTGGTGGTCGGTGGCCTGGTGATGCTCTGGGCCGAGCGCCGCAGCCACGCGGTGAGCGCCGAGAGCGTCGACGACATGAGCTGGCAGCAGGCGCTGAAGGTCGGTTGCGCGCAGTGCCTGGCGATGATTCCCGGCACCTCGCGCTCGGCGTCGACCATCATTGGCGGTCTGCTGTTCGGCCTGTCGCGCAAGGCCGCGACCGAGTTTTCCTTCTTCCTGGCGATGCCGACCATGGTCGGCGCGGCGGTGTATTCGGGCTACAAGTACCGCGAACTCTTTCAGCCCGAAGACGTGCCGGTGTTCGCCATCGGCTTCGTCACCTCCTTCATCTTCGCCATGCTGGCCGTGCGCGCCCTGCTGCGCTTCATCGGCAGTCACAGCTATGCAGTGTTCGCCTGGTACCGGATCGGCTTCGGCCTGCTGATCCTGCTGAGCTGGCAACTGCAGTGGATCGACTGGAGCACCGCCCAGGGCTGACGGCCGGCAAGCGCTCGCCGCGCCGGCGCCGGCTGACGGTTTTGCGGCTAGTCTTGCAGGCTCCAGCACTCAGTCAGCCTTTCAGGAGCTTGCCCATGTCGGTGTCCATGTATCACGCCAGTGTTCCGGTCTTTGTGCGCATGCTCGGCAATCTGGCCACCATTCTGCGCAAGGCCGAAGCCTATGCCGAGGCGCGCGGGATAGAGCCGGCGGTCCTGCTCGACG
>JBFHKK010000237.1:0-4850 GCA_041595475.1 Pseudomonas sp.
ACTGGAGCTTCGGCAAACAGTTTCTGGCCACCGAAAAACGCTACAAGCGCGGCCAGATGGGCCTCGCCTACGAGATCGTGATCAACTCCGATCCGTGCATCGCCTATCTCATGGAAGAGAACACCCTGACCATGCAGGCGCTGGTGATCGCCCATGCCTGCTATGGGCACAACAGCTTCTTCAAGGGCAACTACCTGTTCCGCAGCTGGACCGACGCCAGTTCCATCATCGATTACCTGGTGTTCGCCCGCCAGTACATCGACCAGTGCGAGGAACGCCACGGCATAGACGCAGTGGAGGAGTTGCTCGACTCCTGCCACGCGCTGATGAACTACGGCGTCGATCGCTACAAGCGGCCCTACCCGATCTCGGCCGAGGAGGAGCGCCGCAGGCAGAAGGAGCGTGAGGAACACCTGCAGAAGCAGATCAACGATCTCTGGCGGACCATCCCCAAGAGCGCCAGCAAGGACGAAGACGCCCAGGCCAAACGCTTTCCCAGCGAGCCGCAGGAGAACATCCTGTATTTCCTCGAGAAGCACGCGCCACTGCTCGAACCCTGGCAGCGCGAGGTGATCCGCATCGTGCGCAAGATCGCCCAGTACTTCTACCCCCAGCGCCAGACCCAGGTGATGAACGAGGGCTGGGCGACCTTCTGGCACTACACCCTGATGAACGACCTGTACGACGAGGGCCTGATCAGCGAAGGCTTCATCCTCGAGTTCCTGCAGTCGCACACCAGCGTGATCTATCAGCCGCCATTCGACAGCCCCTATTACAGCGGCATCAATCCCTACACCCTGGGCTTCGCCATGTATCGCGACATCCGCCGGATCTGCGAGGCCCCCACCGAGGAGGACAAGCGCTGGTTCCCCGAGATCGCCGGCAGCGACTGGCTGAGCACCCTCAAGTTCGCCATGAAGAACTTCAAGGACGAAAGCTTCATCCTGCAGTTCCTCTCGCCCAAGGTCATTCGCGACCTCAAGCTGTTCTGCATCCTCGACGACGACCTGAAAGACGAACTGCTGGTCCAGGCCATCCATGACGACGCCGGCTACCGGGCCATCCGCGAGTGCCTGGCGGCGCAGTACAACCTGGGCAACCGCGAGCCCAATGTGCAGATCTGGAGCATCAACCTGCGCGGCGATCGCTCGCTGACCCTGCGTCATCAGCAGCACGAGCGCAAGCCGCTGGGCAGTTCGACCGAAGAAGTCATGAAGCACCTGCACCGCCTCTGGGGCTTCGATATTCACCTGGAAAGCATGCAGGGCGACAAGCTGATCAACACCCAGCACATGCCGCCCAAAGGCGAGCCGGAAGAGGATGGCGACTACCCGCGCCTGGACCTGGTCCTGCCGCCGATCTGAACCCGCGCCCGAGTGACCGGGCGCGCAAGCGCCTCGGGCTCGGGCAATTAGCCTTTTCCTCCGCGTGGCCGCACCCGTTATCCTCTGCGGCTACGGAGGTGAATCGTGCAGATCTACAAAGTCGGCGGCGCCGTGCGCGACCGCCTGTTGGGCCGCCCGGTCAGCGAGGTGGACTGGGTGGTGGTCGGCGCCACCGCGCAGCAGATGCTCGAGCAAGGCTTTCGCCCGGTGGGCGCCGACTTTCCGGTGTTCCTGCATCCGCAAACCGGCGAGGAATACGCCCTCGCCCGCACCGAACGCAAGAGCGGTCGCGGCTATGGCGGCTTCACCTTCTACGCCAGCCCGGAGGTGACCCTGGAACAGGATCTGATCCGCCGCGACCTGACGGTCAACGCCATGGCCGAGGATGCCGAGGGCCGTCTGATCGATCCCTACGGCGGCCAGCGGGACCTGGCCGAGCGGCGCTTGCGCCATGTCTCCCCGGCCTTCGCCGAAGACCCCTTGCGCGTGCTGCGGGTCGCCCGCTTCGCCGCCCGCTACAAGCCGTTGGGCTTCAGCGTCGCCGCGGAAACCCTGGCGCTGATGGGCGAGCTGAGCGCCTCGGGCGAGCTGAACGCCCTGACGCCCGAACGCAGCTGGAAGGAAATCGCCCGCGCGCTCCTCGAGCCGCGCCCGGATGTCTTCATCGAGGTGCTGCATGAATGCGGCGCACTGCAAGTGCTGCTGCCGGAAATCGAGGCCCTGTTCGGCGTGCCCCAGCCTGCCGCCCACCACCCGGAGATCGACACCGGCCGCCATGTCCTGAGCGTACTGCGCCAGTGCGCCGAGCATGGGCAGCCCCTGACGGTGCGCTGGGCCTGCCTGCTGCACGATGTCGGCAAGGGCCTGACGCCGCCCGAACAATGGCCACGGCACCTCGACCATGAGCAGCGCGGCCTGCCCCTGGTGCAGGCGATCAATCAACGCTGCAAGGCCCCCAAGGACTGCCAGGAGCTGGCGCTGCTGGTCGCCGAGCGTCATACCCACGCCCACCGCGCCCTGGAGCTCAAGCCCTCGACCCTGCTGGCGTTGCTGCAGCGCTGCGATGCCTACCGGCGCCCACAACGCTTCGAGGAATTCATCGACGCCTGCGAAATGGATGCCCGCGGCCGCGCGGGGCTGGAGCAACGGGACTATCCCCAGGCCGGCTACCTGCGCGGGGCGATGCAGGCCGCTCGCGCAGTGGCCACCCAGCCGCTGCTCGAACGTGGACTCAAGGGCGCGGAATTGGGCGAAGCGCTCGAGCGCGAACGCCTGCTGGCGCTCAAGGCCTTCAAGGCCAGCACCGGAGGCGCTCAGGCGAGCGCTGGCCCCGACGCCGGATAGGCGCCCAGCAGCTGCGCCGGGGTCAGCTCGCTGCCGCGCCACTGAAAGGCCACCGGCCACAACTGCTGATTGATTCGCGCCGCCTGCCACAGGTCGGCGAAGCTGCGCTGCTCGCCCGGGTGCAGGCCGTCGGGCGCCAACAATGCCAGCGGCCAGAGCACGAAGGCATTCTTCAGGATCTCCGCCCGCGGCAGGCTGAGTCCGTCGAAGTTGCCGACTCGATCGCCGTACAGCAGCACGTCGATATCCAGCGGCAGGCCCTTGCGATCGGGCGCATAGCGTCCGTTGTCCGCCTCGATGAACTTCAGCCGGCGATCCAGCTCGCCCAGGGGCATATCGCTGTAACCGGTTACCACCAGGTTGAGAAAGGGCCCGCTCTTGATCCCGACTGCACGACTCTCGAACACCGGCGAACAGCGCATCTCGCGCAGCAAGCCGTCCAGCGCATCGAGGCCGGCGCACAAATGCACCTCGCGCTCGACGTTGCTGCCGAGCCCGAGATAGACCGGGGTCAGCGACATCCGCGCTCGATCTCCACGCCGACCCCGCCCACCGCCGCCGGTACCGCGCCGGGCTTGGTCAGCTTGATGCGCAGCCAGGGAATCTGGAACTCCGCCATCAGCAGCTCGGCCAGGCGCTCGGCGAAGGTTTCCACCAGGATGAACTGCGCGCCCTCGGCAAAGACCTGCACCCGTGCCGACACCGCCGCGTAATCCAGCGCCTTGCTCAGGTCGTCGCCGGCGGCGGCGGCGCTGTTGTCCCAGCCCAGGCAGAGATCCAGCTGCAGGCACTGGCGCATGTTGCGTTCCCAGTCATAGGCGCCGATGACCGTATCAACCTCCAAACCCGCGATAAAGACTGTGTCCAAGCCTGCTCTCCATCATTCAACCCGGCCGCGACCCCATGCCGGCGATTTTCGCTCCGCGCCCCGACGCCGACTATACGGCATCGCTGAAGTGCCCAGCTGCCCATTTGCGACCCGGCTAACCGGCACTCGTGGGCTAGCCCCGTCGCACGATGCAACCGCTGCACTCGCTAGCGCCTGGCGCGGCCGTTATCATCGAAACCCCTGCTCGCCTTGGAGCGGCTCATGTTCTGGCTGCTGGCAACTCTCGCCTACCTGCTCGGCTCGCTGTCCTTCGCCATAGTGCTCAGTCAACTGGCCGGCGCCGAGGACCCGCGCGCCAGTGGGTCGGGCAATCCCGGCGCCACCAATATGCTGCGTATCGCCGGCCGGCGCCTGGCCGCACTGACCCTGCTCGGCGACTTGCTCAAGGGCCTGTTGCCGGTGCTGCTGGCGAACCTGGCCGGCCTTGGCGTGCAAGAGCAGGCCTGGATTGGGGTGGCGGCCGTGGTCGGGCACCTGTATCCCCTGTATTTCCGTTTCCAGGGCGGCAAAGGCGTGGCTACCTCGGCCGGCATGCTGCTGGGCCTGTATCCACTGGCGGCGCTGCTGGCCCTCGGCACCTGGCTGCTGACCTTCTGGCTGACCCGCACCAGTTCCCTGGCGGCGCTGATCGCCACGCCGCTGACCCTGCCGTTGCTGGCCTGGCAACAACCCGCCGCATTGCTGCCGGTCTGCGTGCTGACCGCCCTGGTAGTCTGGCGTCATCGCGCCAACCTGGGCGACCTGCTGGCCGGGCGCGAACGCCACTTCTAGTCCCGGGCCTGCCCCTGCTGGGCCGCTCAGAGCGGCGGCAGACGCTCCATGGGCCAGCGGGCATGCACGCTGATGGCGGGCCCTTCCTGCTGACCCGCCATCAGGCGCTGGCAGCCGGCATAGGCGATCATCGCGCCGTTGTCGGTACAGAAGGCCGGGCGCGCGTAGAACACCTTCCCCTTGATTTCGTCGAGCATGGTCTCCAGCGCCTGGCGCAGGGCCAGGTTGGCGCTGACCCCACCGGCGATGACCAGGCTCTTGAGTCCCGTCTGCTTGAGCGCCCGCCGGCACTTGATGGTCAGGGTATCGACCACCGCCTGCTGGAAGGCCAGGGCGATATCGCAGCGGGTCTGCTCGCTGTCGTCACCGGCCGCGGCGCATTGCTGCCAGGTGTTGAGGGTAAAGGTCTTCAAGCCGCTGAAGCTGAAATCCAGCCCCGGCCGGTCGGTCATGGGCCGCGG
>JBFHKK010000238.1:0-4842 GCA_041595475.1 Pseudomonas sp.
GCGTGCAGCAGCTTCTTCATGCGCAGGGTCTTGCCCATGCCGATCAGCTGGCTGAACAGCTTGGCCACATCCTCGCCCAGGGCCACGTCGGCGGTGAGCAGGCTGTAGTCGGTGTACAGGCGGGCGTTGGCGGTATGGTAGTTGCCGGTGCCGAGGTGGGCATAGCGGACGATCTCGCCGTTCTCGCGGCGCAGGATCAGCATCATCTTGGCGTGGGTCTTGAGCCCGACCACGCCGTAGATCACCACCGCCCCGGCCGCCTGCAGGCGGCTGGCCAGGGCCAGGTTGGACTCCTCGTCGAAGCGCGCCCGCAGTTCGACCACCACCGTGACCTCCTTGCCGTTGCGCGCCGCCTCGACCAGGGCATCGACGATCTCCGAGTTGGCCCCGGAGCGGTAGAGGGTCTGCTTGATCGCCAGCACATGCGGGTCCTTGGCCGCCTGGCGCAGCAGGTCGACCACCGGGGTGAAGGACTCGAAGGGATGCAGCAGCAGGATGTCCTGCTTGCCGATCACGCTGAACAGGTTGTCGCTGACCTGCAGCAGCTTGGGAATCAGCGGGGTGAAGGGCGCATGCTGCAGCTCCGGATGACTGTCCAGGCCGGTGATGCTGAACAGCCGGGTCAGGTTCACCGGGCCGCCGACCTGGTAGAGCTCGCTCTCGGTCAGGCCGAACTGCTTGAGCAGGTAGTCGGTCAGGTTCTTCGGGCAGGTGTCGACCACCTCCAGCCGCACCGCATCGCCATAGCGCCGCGAGAACAGCTCGCCGCGCAGGGCCCGGGCCAGGTCCTCGACGTCCTCGGTGTCCACCGAGAGGTCGGCGTTGCGGGTCAGGCGAAACTGGTAGCAGCCCTTGACCTTCATGCCCTGGAACAGATCGTCGGCGTGGGCATGGATCATCGAAGACAGGAACACGTAGTTGGCGCCGGCGCCGCCGACTTCCTCGGGCACCCGGATGATCCGCGGCAGCAGGCGCGGCGCCGGAATGATCGCCAGGCCCGAGTCGCGGCCGAAGGCGTCGACCCCTTCCAGCTCGACGATGAAGTTCAGACTCTTGTTCACCAGCAGCGGAAAGGGGTGGGTCGGATCCAGGCCGATGGGGGTGATGATGGGTGCGATCTCGTCGCGAAAGTAGCGGCGCACCCAGCTCTTGAGCTTGGTGTTCCAGTGCCGGCGGCGGATGAAGTTGATCTGGTGCTTGGCCAGGGCCGGGAACAGCACCTCGTTGAGGATGGCGTACTGGCGCGCCACCTGCTCGTGCACCAGCTCGCCGATGCGGGTCAGCGCCTGGTGCGGCTGCAGGCCGTCGGCGCCGGCCTGCTCGCGGGCGAAGTTGATCTGCTTCTTCAGCCCGGCGACGCGGATCTCGAAGAACTCGTCGAGATTGCTGGAGAAGATCAGCAGGAACTTGAGCCGCTCGAGCAGCGGATAGGATTCGTCCAGCGCCTGCTCCAGCACGCGAATGTTGAACTGCAGCTGGGACAGCTCGCGGTGGATGTACAGGCTGCTGTCATCCAGGCTCGGCACCACCAGCGGCGGTGCCGGCGTGGGCTCCTCGGGGGCGGCCGGCGCCGACTCGACCGACAGGCTTGCCGGACGCTCGGCCTCGACCGGTTCGGCGGGGCTGCTTGCTTAGCTCTTCATCACAGGGTCCTGGCGGGACTAGTGCCCCGACTTCAGCAGTTCGGCCGCACGGGCGGCGAAGTAGGTAAGGATGCCATCGGCGCCGGCGCGTTTGAAGGCGGTCAGCGACTCGAGGATCACCGCCTCGGACAGCCAGCCGTTCTGGATCGCCGCCATGTGCATGGCGTATTCGCCGCTGACCTGGTAAACGAAGGTCGGCACGCGGAATTCGCTTTTCACCCGGGCGACTATGTCCAGATAGGGCATGCCCGGCTTGACCATGACCATGTCGGCGCCTTCGGCGAGGTCCGCGGCCACCTCGTGCAGGGCCTCATCGCTGTTGGCCGGGTCCATCTGGTAACTGGCCTTGTTGGCCTTGCCCAGATTGGCCGCCGAGCCGACCGCGTCGCGAAAGGGCCCGTAGTAGGCGCTGGCGTACTTGGCCGAATAGGCGAGGATGCGCACGTTGGGGTGGTCGGCCAGCTCCAGGGCCTCGCGGATCGCCTGCACCCGGCCATCCATCATGTCCGAGGGTGCCACCACCTGGGCCCCGGCCTCGGCATGGGACAGCGCCTGCTTGACCAGGGCATCGACGGTCACGTCGTTCTGCACATAGCCGTGCTCGTCGAGGATGCCGTCCTGACCGTGGGTGGTGAAGGGATCCAGGGCCACGTCGCTGATCACCCCCAGCTCCGGGAAGCGTGCGCGCAGGGCGCGGATGGCGCGCTGGGCGATGCCGTCCGGGTTCCAGGCCTCGGCGCCATCCAGGGATTTCTTCTCCGCCGGCGTCACCGGAAACAGCGCCAGTGCCGGAATGCCCAGGGCTACCCAGCGCTCGGCCTCCTGCAGCAGCAGATCGATCGACAGGCGCTCGACCCCCGGCATCGAGGGCACCGCTTCGCGGCGGTTCTCGCCGTCGAGGACGAACACCGGCAGGATCAGGTCGTCGACGCTCAGGCGCTGCTCGCGCACCAGGCGCCGGGAGAAGTCGTCGCGACGGTTGCGGCGCAGGCGGGTAGCGGGAAACAGGCGATGGGCGGGGGTAAAGCTCACGACTCACTCCAGAGCCCGCGCGAACGGGCGAATGTGACAGTTATAGGCGAGCATTATGACCATTTGATGACCACGCGGGCGAGCCATCGCGCGCTCGCGTCAGGCCGGCAGCGCCGCGCCCCGCCGCGGCCCGGCCAATAGCGCCAGGGTGCTGAGCAGGCTGTAGAGCCCGAGCAGCAGCCAGCCGGCCTCGCCCATGGCCAGCGCATCGAGTTGCCCGGCCAGCCAGAACAGCGGCAAGTTGACGAGCAGGCGCACGGCCTCCAGGGCCGGTGCCCAGGGCCGGTTCTCCAGCCAGGCACCGATCACGTAAAGACCAAAGGCGACCCAGGCGCAGCCGAGCAGCAGCGCCGGCAGTCCCAAGTCATCGCCGCGCGCCAGCAGGTAGCTGCCGCCGAGCACATAGGTGGCGAACTGCGCGGCGGCATAGCCTTTCTGGAAGCCAGCGAGGGGCACCTCGAACTTGGCGAAGGCGTCCAGGTCCGGCTTGGCCTGCGGATAACGGGCGGCGACATCGGCCGGGCGCCAGCCGGTGGGCATAAACCAGATGCGCAATTTGTCCCACCAGGAGGCGGCGCACACGGCGTCGCGCCAGAGCGCCGCATAGACCTGCAGGTTGGCCCACAGCGGATTCCAGCTGGCCAGCGGGGTGGTCACCCCGAACACCACCGGATGCTCGTCCAGCTCCTCCTGGAAGGTGCCGAACAGGCGATCCCAGAGGATGAACACGCCGCCATAGTTGCGATCCATGTAGACCGGGTTCTGCGCGTGATGCACGCGATGGTTGGACGGGGTGATGAAGATCCACTCAAGCCAGCCGAGCTTGGGCACATGGCGGGTATGCACCCAGAACTGATACAGCAGGTTGAGGGCGGCGACGCTGAGGAACACCAAAGGCGGCACCCCGGCCAATGCCAGCGGCAGGTAGAAGATCCAGCCGAAGAGGAAGCCGCTGCTGCTTTGGCGCAGGGCCGTGCTGAGGTTGTAGTCCTCGCTCTGGTGGTGCACCGCGTGGGCGGCCCAGAGCACATTGCGCTCGTGGCCCAGGCGGTGATGCCAGTAGTAGCAGAAGTCGTAGCCGATGAAGGCCAGCAGCCAGACCCCGGCACTGTCTGCCGACAACTCCAGCAACGCCCCCTGCTGCCAGGCCCAGGTGTAGGTCAGGAGCCCGAGGGCCTTGGTCAGCAGCCCCGTGGTGGTCGACAGCACCCCGGCGCTGAGGCTGTTGATCGCATCGGCCAGGCGGTAGCTGCTGCGCCCGCGCCAGCGATCGGCGCAGAGTTCCAGGGCGATCAGGACGAAGAAGACGGGTACGGCGTAGAGGATGTAATTCATGGCGGGCCCATGTCGCAATCTGGAGTCAGGGACTAGCATTGCAGAGGATGCTAACCGGCTAGCCGGCGATAGTCGCGACAGAGCAGGACAAGCCGAGCGACATTTGACGACAGCTTGCGCAGCGCCGCTTTTGCCATGAAGTTACCCAAGCCGAGTCGCGCCCGCAGCGTCCTGCTCGCGCGGCGAGCTCGACCCAACCCGATGACCACAGGAGTATTCGATGCACAAGAAAGTCGCGGTGATTCTTTCCGGCTGCGGGGTCTACGACGGCTCGGAAATCCATGAAAGCGTGATCACCCTGCTGCGCCTCGACCAGCGCGGCGCCAAGGTGCAGTGCTACGCCCCGGACATTCCGCAGATGCATGTGGTCGACCATTTCAGCGGCGACGAAATGGACCAGAAGCGCAATGTACTGGTCGAAGCCGCGCGCATCGCCCGCGGCAAGATCAAGGACGTGCGCGAGCTCAACGCCCAGGACTACGACGCGCTCATCCTGCCCGGCGGCTTCGGCGTGGCCAAGAACCTCTCCGACTTCGCCCTCGCCGGCGCCAAGTGCCAGGTCCAGCCCGACGTGCTCAAGGCCGCCCAGGCCTTCGCCGCGGCGGACAAGCCGATCGGCCTGATCTGCATCGCCCCGGTGCTGGCCACCCAGATCTTCGGCATCAGCGTCGACTGCACCATCGGCAACGACCCGGAAACCGCGGCGACCCTCAAGGCGATGGGCGCCCGCCACCAGGAATGCGCAGTCGACGAGATAGTCGAGGACAGCACCCGCAAGCTGGTCACCACCCCGGCCTACATGCTCGCCGAGTCGATCAGCCAGGCCGCCGCC
>JBFHKK010000239.1:0-4837 GCA_041595475.1 Pseudomonas sp.
ATGCGACGACGGGCGAGCGTCTGAACCCATCGCGCGATGTGCGAATCGGCAATCGCGTCTGGATCGCCCGTGGGGCGCAGATCCTCAAGGGCACAGTCCTGCATCCGGAGTCTGTGGTGGGCGCTTGCGCGGTGGTCAGCCGGGCCTTCGACGAAGGGCATTGCGTGGTCGCAGGGGCACCGGCCAAGATCGTCAGGCGTGGCGTGCGCTGGGACCGCGCCTTGCTTTGACGGACGCTTAAGGGGCAGCCAGCTGCGAGTCGGTCGGCAGGTCAGGCCACAGCCCCCTCTCCGCGGTTGCGCTGCGGAAATTGGCGCCACACTGGAAAGCCAGGCGCCTAGCCCGATCGGGCGCTATCAAGCTTGCCATCATCCTGCGCTTGCGATCGCGTGTTGGGAGGGCTGCGCTCGCCGGCCAGACCCTGTTCCGCCAGCCAGTCCTCCCAGCCAATGCGCTCTTGGCCAACCAGCCAGCCGTCCTGGCGGGCGAAACTTTCCGAAAGCCACAGATCCTCGGTGGCGGCCGGCGCCAGTTCGTCGTTCTGCAGGGTCAGCAGTCGGGCCGTGGGGCGCCCGTTGTCCAGGGGAATCAGGTACAGGTCCGGTCGGCTGCGGTCGAGGCGGGCGACCAGTTGGCCGTCCTCCAGATGTTCATCGACATGGAAGAGGCTGAGTTGGCGGCTGGCCTTGGGCAGTTCCAGGGCCAGGTCGTAGACCAGTTGCAGGGAGGCGGTGGGCAGGTGCACATAGGCCCGCGGCCGCTCCAGCAGCGTCATGCTGGCGCAGCGTACCGGACGGGCGGCGCCCGACAGCGGGCTCAGGCGAAACGGCGCGCTGTCGCGGTAGCGCAGGGCGCTCTGGTACGGGGTCGGCAGCCAGGTGTCGTTGAAGCGGCCGGCCAGCCAGCCTTCCGGGGTTTCCAGCAGGCACTCCTCGGCGACTTCCTGGATGGCGGTGAGCAGCGGCAGTTGCAGCTCCTGGGACGGCACATAGCCGGAAATCAGCTTGAGCACCACATCGCCGCGATCCTCGCGGCACTGGCGAACCAGCAGCCAGTAGTCGCTTCCCTGCCAGTTGAGGGTCAGGCGTACCGATACCCCGAGGTTGGCCAGCTCAACGGCGAAGCGCTGGCTGTCGGCTATCTCGAGGGGACGACGGCGCTCGAGCATCTGCGCGAAATTGAGCGGCGGCCCCAAACTCTGGTAGCTGAGTCCATCCGGGCCGGCCTCGACATACAGCGGCTGGGTCTTGAACTGGCTCGGATCCTTGCGGATCAGGATCTGCGACATATCGGCTCCTGGTCAGGGGCGGCAGCCGTGTCCGAGGGCGTCAGGCGATGTCCTGGATCACGGCCGCAGCGGTGGCCACATTATGGGTCAGGTGCGCGGGGTCGATGGTGCCGATGATGGCGCTGCTGACCGCCGGTTGAGCGAAGATCAGCTCGAAGCTGGCGCGCACCGGGTCGATGCCCGGCTGCAGGCAGGCATGGCCGCTGGCCAGCGCCTTCTTGACGAGAATGCCCTTGCCCTGGGCCTGGGCGTAATCGAGCACCGGCAGTTCGGCCTGATCGCTCAGGTTGTAGGTGACCATCGCGCAGTCGCCCGTCTCCAGCGCCAGCAGGCCACCGGCCACGGTCTTGCCGGACAGGCCGAAGGCGCGCAGCTTGCCCTCGCGCTTGAGCTCGGCCAGGGTTTCGTAGACGCCGCTGTCCTGCAGGATGGCGACGTCGTTGCCGTCCGAATGCACCAGCACCAGGTCGATGCAATCGGTTTCCAGGCGCTTGAGGCTGCGCTCGATCGACGCGCGGGTGTGGGCGGGTGAGAAGTCGAAGCGCGACTGGCCGGCCTCGAACTCCTCGCCGACCTTGGTCACTATCACCCAGTGTTCGCGCTGACCGCGCAGCAGCGGGCCGAGGCGTGACTCGCTGCTGCCGTAGGCCGGTGCGGTGTCGAGCAAATTGATCCCCAGGTCCAGGGCCAGCGCGAGCAGATTGCGCGCGGCGGCGTCATCTGGGATGCGGAAGCCCTTGGGGTACTTCACGCCCTGGTCGCGACCGAACTTGACCGTGCCCAGACCCAGCGGCGAGACCCGCAGCCCGGTCGAGCCGAGGGGGCGGTGCAGATTATGCAGGCTATGCAGGGCGTGCATCAGAACAGCTCCTCCCAGACGGGGCGGGCGATGGCCGGCCGCGGCAGCTCCGGCCAGGGGTCATGGGCGCCTGGCTGCAGGCCGGCGCGATCGAGGTGGGCCAGGACGCGGTCGGCGAAGTCCGGGGCCAAGGCCAGTTTAGTCGGCCAGCCGACCAGCAGCCGGCCCTGCTCGGCGACGAAGGCATTGTCCGGGCGCACCAGTCCCGCTTGCGCCGGTTCGGCGCGCTCGACCCGCAGGCTCGCCCAGCTCAGGTCGCGCTGGTCGATCCAGGGCAGCAACTCGGCGATCTCCTGCTGCGCGGCGGCAATCTGCGTGGGTTCATCGCGCGCCACGCCGGCCGCCTCGGCCAGGTCGCCGCCCAGATACCAGACCCACTGGCCGTCGGCGGCCGGGTGGCTGGTCACGGTGATCCGCGGCTTGGGGCCGCCGCCCAGGCAGTGGGCATACAGCGGTTTCAAGGCGGCGCCCTTGGCCAGCACCATGTGCAAGGGGCGCAGTTGCTGGGCCGGTTGCGCCAGGCCGAGGGCGGCGAGCAGGGCCGCGTTGCCCTGGCCGGCGCTGAGCACGATGCGCTGGGCGCGAACCGCGCGGCCGTCGAGGATCAAGCCCACGAGCTCGCCATGCTCGTGCAGCGGCTCGATTCGTTGCGCCGCCAGCAGGCCGTCGCCGGCCAGTTCGGCCAGGCGGGCGATCAGGCTCGGCACGTCGAGCACCAGTTCCGCCAGGCGGTAGACCTTGCCCCGGAATTTCGGGTGCTGCAGCGCCGCCGGCAACTGCTCGCCCTTGACCGGATCGACCCGCCCGCGCACCGCCTTGCTGGCGAAGAAACTGCTGATGTTGCCGGCCAGGCTGCCGGGCGACCACAGGTAATGCGCTTCGGACAGCAGGCGCACACCGCTCAGATCCAGTTCGCCCGCGCCGGCCAGGGCCTCGCGCCAGCGTCGCGGCATCTCGGCGATCGCCTCGGAGGCGCCGCTCAGGGCCCCGTGCAGGGCGTACTTGGCGCCACCGTGGATGATGCCCTGGGACTTGACGCTCTGCCCGCCGCCCAAGCAGGCCTTCTCCACCAGCAGGCTGGCGAAGCCCTGGCGGCGCAGGCGCGCATGCAGCCAGAGGCCGGCGATCCCGCCGCCGACGATCAGAACGTCAGTACTCAGGGCCTGGGTCATGGGTGCGCCTCGCCGAAGAGAAATCGGCGCGCAGTATAACCCGTGGGCCCGGCGCTGCCGCTGCGATCAATGGCCGCTGCTGCCGGAGAACAGCTGGATCACCGTCACGCCGCAAATGATCAGCGCCATGCCGAGCAGGGCGGGCGCGTCCAGACGCTGCTGGTAGAGCAGGCTCGCGGCCATGTTCACCAGGACGATTCCGAGTCCGGCCCAGAGCGCGTAGGCGATGCCCACCGGGATGGTCCTGACCACCAGGCTGAGCAGCCAGAACGAGGCCCCATAGCCCAGCACCACCAGCAGCAAGGGCAGCGGCTTGTTCAAGCCGTCCAGAGCCTTGAGCGAGGTGGTGGCGATCACTTCGGCGCCGATGGCGACGGCAAGGTAGAAATAGCCGCTCATGTCGGGCCTCCTGTATCCGGGGGTGGGCGATTGTGCGCATTCTAGGTTTTTATCTGATGGGATAAAGTGATTACCTATCTTGAATGGAGATGGGTTGTGCACTGGAACCTGGAACAGTTGCGCGTCTTTGTCGCCGTCGCCGAGGGCCGTTCGTTCTCGGCCGTCGGCCGGCGCATGCGGCGCGCCCAGTCGGCGGTGAGCACGGCCATCGCCCAGCTGGAAGCCGACCTGGGTCTGTCGTTGTTTGCTCGCAGCGGCGGCCGCCTGCCGCAGCTGACCGACGCGGGCGCCGCGCTGCTCGAGGAGGCGCGCGAGGTGCTGCGCCAGGCCGAGCATCTGCAGTGCCGCGCGCTGGCCCTGGCGCGCGGCGAGGAGGCGCGGTTGCGCCTGGCCCAGGAAGAGGCCATGCCCTACGCGCTGGTGCTCGACAGCCTGGCGGCGCTGGCCCGGCAGTTTCCGCAGCTGGAGGTGCAGGTGGCCAGCGCCGCCCAGGGCGAGGTCACCCGCAAGCTGCTGGAGCATCGCGCCGATCTGGGCGTGCTCTTCCATCCCGAGCAGATGCCCGAGGCTTTGGAGCGCAGGCGCCTGGGCAGTATCGATTGGCTCACGGTGTGCGGGGTCGGGCATCCCCTGGCCGGCCGCAGGCGGGTCGAGCGACGCGAACTGGCGCGTCATCGTCAGCTGCTGATGGCGCCGCAGGACAGTCGCTACCCGGGCGGCGAGGCGATCAGCGCGCAGGTCTGGCGCGCCGACAGCTTCTACCTGATGGCCGAAATGCTCATGCGTCAGCTCGGCTGGGCCTGGCTGCCCCGGCACGTGGCGCAGTATCCGGCCTACCGCGGTCAGTTGGTCGAGCTGCGCAGCGACTGGACGCCGCCGCCGCTGGTGGTCGAGCTGGTCTACCGCCGCGATGAGCCGCTGGGGCCGGCGGCGCGCTGGCTGGCCGAGTGTCTGGCCAGGCAGCTGCCGGCCAGTGACTGATCGCCGACCTTCGCTCTGCTAAGCTGCGCGCCCATGAATCGAGCCCTCTACAGTCTGCTTTTCCATCTCGTCCTGCCCTTGATTGCCCTGCGCCTGGCCTACAGGGCCTGGCGGGCGCCCGCTTATGCGCGGCGTATC
>JBFHKK010000240.1:0-4825 GCA_041595475.1 Pseudomonas sp.
CGTCCGGCGCCGTAGGCGTAGTGCGGAGGCTGGATCGAGACCGAGCGTTTGGAGGGCGGCGGCCCGATCTTGATCACCGCGGCACCGTAGTCCGCCAGGATGCGCGAGCAGCGCGCCGCGGGCCCGACCGTGGAGAAGTCGAGGACGGTGATGCCGTCGAGCTGGGGAGACACTTAGAAGTTCTTGGGCAAGCCGAGCTTGCGCCGGGCGATGATGTTCTTCTGGATCTCCGAGGAGCCGCCGCCGATCGTGTCGATGACCGAGTAGCGGTAGCTCATCTCCTCGCGCCCGCGCAGCGGCGCGCCCTCGGTGTGCACCCGGAGCTGGCTCCCGGGCGACGCGACCGCCGGGTGCCCCTACTGGCCGCGCGCCTGGCGCTGGAGGAGCCACTGCCCGCGCGCACGGCCGGCGACCTTTACGATCCGGCCCTGGTCGCCGCGCTCGAGGCTTTCCAGGCGCGCCACGGGCTGCAGGTCGATGGCCTGGTCGGCCCCCAGACCCTCGCAGCACTCAACACCGGCGATGCGGCGCGCCTGGCCCAGTTGCGGGTCAACCTGGAGCGCTGGCGCTGGCTGGCCGAGGATCTGGAGGCGGAAACCCTGCTGGTGGACATCGCCGGCAACCTGCTCAGCTACTACCGCGATCATCAGCTGCTCTGGCAGGGCCGAACCGTGGTCGGCCGGCCGACGCGGCGCACCCCGCAGCTGAAATCCCTGGTCAGCCGCCTGACTCTCAACCCCACCTGGACGGTGCCGCCGACCATCTTCCGCGAGGATCTGCTGCCGCAGATCCGCCGCGACCCCGACTACCTGGCCCAGCACCAGATGCGCGTGCTGGCCCATGACGGCACCCCGCTCGACCCCGCCAGCATCGACTGGCAGCACCCCGGCGCCATCTTGCTGCGTCAGCAGGCCGGGCCGGACAACCCGTTGGGGCTGCTGGCCATCCGCTTCCCCAACCCCTTCTCGGTCTACCTGCACGACACCCCCAGCCAGCACCTGTTCGCCAAGACGCCGCGGGCCTTCAGCTCCGGCTGCGTGCGCATCGAAGGCATCCTCGACCTGCTCAGGGCGATGCTGCCGGCCCGCGACTGCGACGAAATCGACCGACGCCTGGCCAACGGCCGGACCCAGGCGTTTCGCATCGACCAGCGCCTGCCCATAGTGCTGGCCTACTGGACCGCCGAGATCGACGCCGCCGGCGAGCTGATCCTGCGCAACGACCTCTACGGCATGGATGCTGCGCTGCGCGCCGCGCTGGAGCGCCGCGCCTACTGAGCCGCAGGCCGCGGCAACCTTCGGACAAAGCGCGGCCGATCGGCATACAATCGACCCACCCCGCCCAACGGCAACGCAAGGAGCACAAGTTTCATGGAAATCGGCAGCGTCATCTTTCTCTTCGTCGGCCTGGCCATCGCCGTGGTCTTCATGGGCTTCAAGGTGGTGCCCCAGGGCTCGCAGTGGACGGTCGAGCGCTTCGGCCGCTACACCACCACCCTCAAGCCCGGGCTCAACATCATAGTGCCGGTGATGGACCGGGTCGGCCGCAAGCTCAGCGTCATGGAGAGCGTGCTGGACATCGAGCCGCAGGAGGTGATCACCTCGGACAACGCCACCGTGCAGATCGATGCGGTCTGCTTCTTCCAGGTGATCAACGCGGCCCAGGCCGCCTATGAGGTGAACAACCTCGAGCACGCCATCCGCAACCTGGTGATGACCAACATCCGTACCGTGCTCGGCTCCCTGGAGCTGGACGCCATGCTCAGCCAGCGCGATGCGATCAACGAGCGCCTGCTCAAGACCGTCGACGAGGCCACCGCGCCCTGGGGCATCAAGATCACCCGCATCGAGATCAAGGACATCAGCCCGCCCGAGGACCTGATGGCCGCGATGTCCGGGCAGATGAAGGCCGAGCGCATCAAGCGCGCGCAGATCCTCGAGGCCGAAGGCCTGCGCCAGGCCGCGATCCTCACCGCCGAAGGCAAGAAGCAGGCGCAGATCCTCGAGGCCGAGGGCGAGCGCCAGGCCGCCTTCCTCGAGGCCGAGGCGCGCGAACGGGCCGCCCAGGCCGAGGCCGAGGCCACGCGTATGGTCTCCGAGGCCATCGCCGCCGGCAACGTGCAGGCGATCAACTACTTCGTCGCACAGAAATACATCGACGCCCTCGGCCAGCTGGCCGCGGCCGACAACAGCAAGGTGATCCTGATGCCGCTGGAGGCCAGCCAGGTGATAGGCGCGGTCGGCGGCATCGGCGAGATCGTCCGCTCCACCTTCGGCGAAGGCAAGGCGTGACCGCCATGCTCGGCTACCTGCAACAGCTGTCGTTCTGGGACTGGCTGGCCTTCGGCACCCTGCTGCTGATCCTCGAGGTATTCGGCGCCGGCGGCTACCTGCTGTGGATAGGCGTGGCCGCCGCCTTCGTCGGCGTCCTCACCTACCTGTTCCCCGACCTGCCCTGGGCCGTTCAGTTCCTCCTGTTCGGCCTGCTCTCGGTGCTTACCGCGGTGCTCTGGTGGCGCCGCCAGCGCAGCGCCGGCAAACCCAGCGACCAGCCCGGCTTGAACAGCCGCGGCAGCGAACTGCTGGGGCGCGAGTTCGTCCTGCACGAGGCGATCAACGGCGGGCGCGGCAAGATCAAGGCCGGCGACTCGCTGTGGCTGGTCAGCGGCCCGGAGCTGCCGGCCGGCAGCCGGGTGCGGGTGGTCGGCCAGGACGGGGTGATCCTGCGCGTCGAAATCGCGGCGTGAAAGTCCCCGCCGCCTCGCGTCGCGGGGATGCATCGGCCTACCGGCAGCACGGACTCGGCGAACAGGCCGGCACCGACAGTCGGCTGAAACCTTTACCCGGGCCTGGCCTCGGAGCACACTGCAAAGGGGCCAGAAGAGGTAGTTGATGAGAAGTCTTGCCGGCAGTGTCTGTGTGCTCCTGGCGCTCCTGTGCCCAGGCGCGCCGGCCACGGCCAGCGAGCCCGTGGCCATGAAGATCGTCTACACCGACTACCGCCCCTACAGCTGGGAACAGGATGATCGGGTGGTCGGCCTGGAGATCGATCTGCTCGAAGAGGCCCTGGGCAAACGCCTGGGCATCGCCCTGGAACACCAGGTACTGCCCTGGGAACGCGCCCAGCAGAAGGTCAGGGACGGCCTGGCCGACGCCTTCGTCGCCAGCCCCAGCCCGGCACGCATGGCCTATGCCGTGGCCAGCCGCGAGCCGGTGTCCCACTGGAATATCTCCCTGTTCTTCCGCAAGGGCGACGAACGCCTGGCCCAGGTCGAGGCGCTGGAGGATCTGGCGCCGCTGCGCATCGGCACCCTGCTGGGCAATGCCTGGGTTCGGGACAACCTCGGCCAGCTGCAGGTGCAGTACGTCAACCGCATGGAGCAGCTACCGCCCATGCTGCTGGCCGGGCGCTTCGATGTCATTCCCGACAATCCCTACGTGATCCACCACCTGCTCGAGCGCAGCGGATATGCCGACCTCCTGGCCGAGAAGAGCCTGCCCGGACACAAGACGGAGATGCTGCTGTACATCGGCAAGACCTCGACCTTCGCCTCACGCATCGACGAGATCGACGCGGTGCTCAAGGCCATGCGCGCCGACGGCAGTTGGCAGCGCATCCACAGCCGGTACCAGATCGGCCGCTGAGCGCGGCCAGCCGGGCCTCAGTCGCGATAGTCGTCCAGCGGCACGCAGGCGCAGAACAGGTTGCGATCGCCGTAGACATTGTCGACCCGGTTCACCGCCGGCCAGTACTTGTGCGCCCGGGTGTGGGCCGAAGGCGTCACTGCCAGTTCGATGGCGTAGGGGCGGCTCCACTCGCCGGTGACATCGGCCAGGGTATGGGGCGCGCGCACCAGCGGATTGTCCTCGGCCGGCCAGTCGCCGGCCTGGACCCGGGCGATCTCGGCGCGGATGCCGAGCATGGCCTCGATGAAGCGATCCAGCTCGTGCTTGTTCTCGCTCTCGGTGGGTTCGATCATCAGGGTGCCGGGCACCGGGAAGGACATGGTCGGGGCGTGGAAGCCGTAGTCGATCAGGCGCTTGGCCACGTCCTCCTCGCTGATCCCGCTCTGCGCCTTGAGCGGGCGCAGATCGAGGATGCACTCGTGGGCGACCCGGCCATTGCGTCCGCGGTAGAGGATCGGGAAGGCGTCCTGCAGGCGCTCGGCCAGGTAGTTGGCGCTGAGGATGGCCACCTCGCTGGCGTCCGCCAGCTGCGGGCCCATCATGGCGATGTACATCCAGCTGATCGGCAGGATGCTGGCGCTGCCCCAGGGCGCGGCGCTCACCGCGCCGTTCTGCGGATCGGGGCCCTCCAGCTCGATGACCGGGTGGTTGGGCAGGAAGGGTGCCAGGTGCGCCCGGACGCCGATCGGCCCCATGCCCGGCCCGCCACCGCCATGGGGAATGCAGAAGGTCTTGTGCAGGTTCAGGTGGGCGACGTCGGCGCCGATGTCGGCCGGACGGGTCAGGCCGACCTGGGCGTTCATGTTGGCGCCGTCCATGTAGACCTGGCCGCCATGGCCGTGGATCACCTGGCAGATCTCGCGAATGCCCTCCTCGTAGACGCCGTGGGTCGAGGGGTAGGTGGCCATCAGGCAGGCCAGCTGGGCGCCGGCCTCGGCGGCCTTGGCCTTGAGGTCCGCCAGATCGACGTTGCCGGCGGCGTCGCACTCGACTATGACCACGCGCATGCTGGCCATCTGCGCCGAGGCCGGGTTGGTGCCGTGGGCCGAGGCCGGGATGACGCAAATATTGCGATGGCCCTCGCCGCGGCTCTCGTGGTACGACTTGATTGCGAGCAGGCCCGCGTATTCACCCTGCGC
>JBFHKK010000241.1:0-4822 GCA_041595475.1 Pseudomonas sp.
CATCTCGACGAAGGAGGTCATGGGATAGATGAACCCCACCAGGCCGATAAAGTAGGGCGGCAGGCTGCCCAGACTGATCAGCACATCCATATTGGCGGTACGGTTGCGCAGCGCTTTCCAGGCCGACACATGGGTGCTGGCCCCGGCGATAAACACCGGGATGGAGGCGAGCACCACCACGATGGCCAGGTAGCCGGGCACCGCTACGCCGGCCATGGGCAAGGCCATCAACAGCATGATCAGGGTCGTGGGTACGCCGGCTATCCACATGCGTCGCCAGGCGTCGTGCAGGTACTGCTCTTCCTCTTCGGCCCCTGTGGGTTCGCCTGCAGTACTGGCCAACACCGCCTTGGCCACCTGATAGCCGGCTTGTTCCACGGCCTGCTGGAGGGCGCTCAGGCTGGTCTGCTCGGCATCGAATTCGATGCGCACCTTGTGGCTGGCGATGCTGGTACTCAGTTCGGCGATGCCGGGTAGGCGCTTGAGCGACTGGCCGACCAGGCCGGCGCAGTGATCACTGCCCATGCCGGGGACTATCAGCACCGCGCTTTGCCGCTTGGGGCGTGGTTCGACTGCGTTCATGGCTGCTGCTCCTTGCCGGCAGAGGGGTTGCCCAGGTTCGGGAAAAAGGCGGGTACCCGCGCGCAGTAGGTGTGCCAGCGGGCTCCAAAGGTGGCTTCGGCCCAGCGCTCCTCCTGGCGCGCCAGGTGCACGTACATCAGCACCAGCACCGGGAACATCAGCAGGGTCAGCAGGGTTGGCCACTGCAGGAGGAAGCCCAGCATGATCAGGATGAAGGCGGCGTACTGCGGGTGGCGGACATGCCCATAGGGGCCGCCGGTGGCCAGTTCCCCGGCTTGCTGGGCGCGGTAGAGCACCCGCCAGGCGCTGGCCAGCAGCCAGAAACCGGCGACGATCAACAGGTTGCTGAGGATATGCAGCGCGCCGAAGTGCGGATCGCCCTCGCTGCCCAGCAGGCTATGCCACAGATGACCGGCATCGTGGGACAGCGGGTCGAGCTGCGGGTAACGGCTCTGCAGCCAGCCGGCCAGCAGGTAGAGGGTCAGCGGAATGCCGTACATCTCGACGAACAGGGCGACGATAAAGGCGGCGAAGGTGCCGAAGGTGCGCCAGTCCCGCGGGCTGTTGGGCTTGAAAAAGCTGAAGGCGAACAGGATAAACACCAGCGAATTGACGATCACCAGGCCCCACAGGCCATAGGCCGAGGTCGTATGTTCCATATGCTGTCCCTCCCTATTCAGTGGTGGTTGTGGGGGCCGTCTTTATCCCGACCATGGCCGCGATGCATAAACAGATGCATCAGCGGGCAGAACAGCAGGATCAGATAGGGCAGGGCACCGAGCAGGTGCGCCTCGTGCTCTTCCCAGAGGAGGAACAGGGCGATGGCGACAAAGACCACCAAGGCAGGCCAGAAGCGCCAGGGATTGTTGGCCGCTGGGGCGTGATGAGGATCATGGGGCATGTGGGCACTCTCCAAAAAACCGAGGGGGCAGGGCTAGGCGCGGCTGCGGGTTTTAGCGGGGGAGAGTGACGCTATTGGTTATAGCGATGCAGCCGCTTGCGAATGGGCGCGGGTGTGCCGGGGCTGAATAACGGAATGAGCTGCAAGCTGCCGATAGGCCGCTGCAGATCCTTGAGCAGGCCAAGGCGGCCGGCCAGGGCGAACAGGACGGTCAAAGCCAGGAGCGTGAGCAGTTGCTGGTTGAGCGGTGCGTTCTGCACGGCGTTGCAGCTATCCGCTGCGCCTTGCTCATGGATGGCATGCTCGTGGCTGCTGTAGGTGGCGACCACGGTGTCGTCTATGTGGGGGGTGACCTGAATATGGGCGAAGGCGCAGGCGATAAGCAGCGCACACCAGAGTGCCAGCAAAGGTCTGCCGAGGGCTCTTTGGCGGCTGCGCATGGCTTGGCTCATGGTGGCGGTTTCCGCGTCTATGGGGTCTTGTTTTGATTAGAGCGTAGTGGCGGCCAGGCGCAATTGATCCAGATCATGGCTGTAGCGAGCGTATTTATTGCCGGTGTGCCGGGACGGAACCCGTTGCGTGGGGCGCGCGTGGCCCAGGCGGCCCCGCACTTCCTACGGGGCTGGCTGGCCGTTCAACGCGCCACGCTGACCCCTTCGAGGTTGGCGAAGGAGGTGTCCTTGGCGGTGAGCAGGAAGTCGCGCATGAAGGGCGCATCGAGCATGTCGCTGCGGATGGCGGCATACAGGGTGGCGAACAGGCCCTTGTCGCCCAGGCGCTTGGCGGTCACGTAGCCGCGCGCGCTGTACTCGTGCAGCGCCCAGTTGGGCAGGCCGCAGACGCCGCGGCCGCTGGCCACCAGCTGCATCATCATCACCGTCAGTTCCGAGGTGCGCACCTGGGCCGGCTCGACATCGGCCGGCTCGAGGAAGCGGGTGAAGATGTCCAGGCGGTCGCGCTCCACCGGGTAGGTGATCAGGGTCTCGCCGGCCAGGTCCTCGGGCTGGACATGATGCCTGCCGGCCAGGGGGTGCTGGTTGGCCACCGCGAGCATGGCCTCGTAGGTGAACAGCGGCACATAGGTGATGCCGGCCAGCTCCTGCGGGTCCGAGGTCACCACCAGATCCAGGTCGCCGCGAGCCAGGGCCGGCAGCGGGGCGAAGGAGAAGCCGGAGGCCAGGTCCAGCTCCACCTCAGGCCAGGCGTCGCGGAACTGGTCGATGGTCGGCATCAGCCACTGGAAGCAGCTGTGGCACTCGATGGCCATGTGCAGTCGACCGGCCGTGCCGCCGGCCAGGCGCGCCAGGTCGCGTTCGGCGCCGCGCAGCAGCGGCAGCACCGCATCGCTCAGTTGCAGCAGGCGCAGGCCGGCGCTGGTGAAGCGCAGCGGTTTGGTCTTGCGCACGAACAGCTGCATGCCCAGGCGTTCCTCCAGTTCCTTGAACTGGTGCGACAGGGCCGACTGGGTCAGGTGCAGGCGCTCGGCCGCCTCCACCAGGCTGTCGCTCTCACGCAGGGCATGCAGGGTCTTGAGGTGGCGCAATTCGAGCATGGGCGGGCCTCGGCTGGTCGGCGGTCAAGCGCGCTACGGCGCAAGGGAAACGGGCAGGCCAGTATGCCGGCTTTTTCTGAACATGAAAAATTCTACTGATCAATGCGAGAAGGTTGAGTTTGTCTCACTATGCGGCTCGATCGAGAATGCCCGCCATCACCCCTATCCCAAGGAGCATTCCGACATGGCCCTGTCCCATTCCCTCGGCTTCCCGCGCATCGGTCGCGACCGCGAACTCAAGCAGGCGCTGGAGGCCCACTGGCGCGGCGAGCTGGACGAAGCAGGCCTGCGTGCGGTCGGTCGCCAGTTGCGCGCCGCCCACTGGCAGCTGCAGCGGGATGCCGGCCTCGACCTGCTGCCGGTCGGCGACTTCGCCTGGTACGACCAGGTGCTCAGCCATTCGCTGATGTTCGGCGTGATACCCGAACGTTTCGCCAGCGAGGGCGCGCTGCCGACCCTGGACACCCTGTTTGCCATGGCCCGCGGCGCCGGCCAGGGCTGCTGTGGTGCGGCCCAGGCCCAGGAGCTGACCAAGTGGTTCGACAGCAATTACCACTACCTGGTCCCGGAGTTCAGCGCCGACCAGCGTTTCCAGCTGAGCTGGGAGCAGCTGTTCGAGGAGGTCGAGGAGGCCCATGCCCTGGGTCACAGGGTCAAACCGGTGCTGATCGGGCCGCTGACCTACCTGTGGCTGGGCAAGGCCAAGGGCGGCGCTTTCGACAGGCTCGAGCTGCTCGATCGGCTGTTGCCGCTGTATGGCGAGATTCTCGGCCGTCTGGCCGCCCAGGGCGTGGAGTGGGTGCAGATCGACGAGCCGATCCTCGGCCTGGACCTGCCCCAGGACTGGCGCAATGCCTTCGAGCGCGCCTACCACCTGCTTCAGCATGCACCCCTGAAGAAGCTGGTGGCCTGCTACTTCAGCGGCCTGGAAGACAATCTCGGCCTGGCGGTGAGCCTGCCGGTGGATGGCCTGCACGTGGATCTGGTGCGGGCGCCGGAACAGTTGCCGGCGCTGCTCGACCGCCTGCCCAGCTACAAGGTGCTCTCGCTCGGGGTGGTCGATGGGCGCAATGTCTGGCGCTGCGACCTCGACCTGGCCCTGAGCCGGCTGCGTCAGGCCGAGCAGCGTTTCGGCGACAATCTCTGGGTGGCGCCGTCCTGCTCCCTGTTGCATGTGCCGGTGGATCTGGCTCGCGAGACCCAACTGGACGCCGAACTCAGGGGTTGGCTGGCCTTCGCCGTGCAGAAATGCCAGGAGGTGGCCTTGCTTGCCCGTGCCCTGCAGCTGCCGCAAGGTGCCGAGGTGCAGTCGGCGCTGGCCCACAACCGGGCGCTGCTGGCCAGTCGCGCCCGTTCGCCGCGCACCCACAACCCGGCGGTGCAGGCGCGCCTGGCGGCTTTGCGGCCGGGCGACAGCCGCCGGCCCACGCCCTTCGCCCAGCGCATCGAGCGCCAGCACGCGCAGTTGCAGCTGCCGCTGCTGCCGACCACCAGCATCGGCTCCTTTCCGCAGACCGCGACCATCCGCCAGGCCCGCCAGGCGTTCAAGCGCGGCCAGCTGTCGGCCGCCGCCTACCGCGAGGCCATGCAGGCGGAAATTCGCCAGGCGATCGAGGTGCAGGAACGCCTGGGGCTGGATGTGCTGGTGCACGGCGAGGCCGAGCGCAACGACATGGTCGAGTACTTCGCCGAGCAGCTCGACGGCTACGCCCTGAGCGCCTTCGGCTGGGTGCAGAGCTATGGCTCGCGCTGCGTCAAGCCGGCGATCATCTATGGCGACCTGAGCC
>JBFHKK010000242.1:0-4821 GCA_041595475.1 Pseudomonas sp.
ACCCAGGCCGTCCAGGCGCAGGCTCAGGTTGAAGCCCAGGGTCGGCAGCCATTCGAGCTTGACCCTGATCACCTCGCCGGCGAAGACCTCTGTCTGCTTCGACAACAACAGCACCAGCGCCGCCAGCGGCGCCAGCCCGGCGGCCACGGCACAGGCCGAGCGCCCCAGCCGCTCGGCCAGCAGCGGCAACAACACCCCAAGAAATGGCAACGCGACTATCAGCGCAAGCGCCATACACAACCCCTTCTACCTGACCGCCGCAGCCAAGGCTGCGGCGGCTGACGTCCCGGTGTCCGCCCGGCGGCGGCTTGCCCAGCCTCGCCCACGTGCGGCCACCTTCACTTCCATTGACAGGTCTGCGCCTGCTGCGTCTGTTGACCCTGGGCCTGAATGACCGGCGCCGATTATCCATACCTATCGGCGCCAAGTCATGAATAGAACTATTACCAAAACTTCTCGCGAGCCCTTTTCTGACTCTAGCTGGCCGCTAAATCGGCAGAAGCGCCAGCACCCGACTCACGCGCACAAAAAAGCCGGATCAGCGTCAACCGATCCGGCTTGGGTCAGGCTCAATGGGAAACGCGACTGGTGCCGTTGACGCTGAGGATGCGCACGCGCTGGCCGACACGAAAGATCTGATTGGCTTCGACCTGCTGCACATAGGCCCGCATGCTGCCGTCATCCTCGCGCACGGTGATTTCCACGCCCTGGGTGCGGGTCAGGCCCTCCTCGGCCGCGGCGCCGAGCATGCCACCGGCTACCGCGCCGATCACGGCCGCCACGGCGCTGCCGCGCCCGCCGCCGACACCGCTGCCGGCCACACCACCGACCACTGCACCGGCGCCAGCGCCGATCGGGGTCTTGGTGCCCTCGATCTTCACCGGGCGCAGGGCTTCGATGGTGCCCATTCGCACCGTCTGCACGCTGCGGGCCTCGGCGCGGCTGTAGGTGTCGCCCGTCAGGCTGGACGCGCAACCGCCCAGCGCCAGCGATACGGCGGTAAGAGAAGCGAGCAGCAGAGTTGATTTAGGCATAGCGGGTCCTCCTGGGGATATCAGTGCATCAGACTGCGCAATCGGGCGACAGTCACGGCCATGCCCCCACAATAACCGATCAACGGTAGTACGAGCCAATCGCCCTGGGTCCTGGGCCGTGCGCTTGGGCGACCGACGGCTCAGGGCGCGAGGCGTTCGCGCAGCCAGTTGCCGTTCTGCAGGCGATAATTGAGGCGGTCATGCAGGCGGCTGACGCGCCCCTGCCAGAACTCGATGCGCTCGGGCACCAGGCGATAGCCGCCCCAGTGCGGCGGGCAGTGCGGCGCCTGGTCGAGAAAGCGCTGCTCGGTTTGCGCCAGCAGGCTCTCCAGTTCGGCCCGATCCTTGATCACCTGACTCTGTGGCGACGCCCAGGCGCCCAGGCGGCTGCCCATGGGGCGCACCTGGAAGTAGGCGTCGGATTCGACCTGGGTGACCCGCTCGACCCTTCCCTCGATGCGCACCTGGCGCTCCAGGGTGGGCCAGAAGAAGGTCATGGCGGCGAAAGGCTGCGCCAGCAGTTGCTGGCCCTTGGCGCTGTCGTAGTTGCTGAAGAAGGTGAAGCCGCGCTGATCCAGGCCCTTGAGCAGCAACACCCGACAATGGGGGCGACCCTCGTCGTCGACGGTCGCCAGGCTCATCACGTTCGGCTCGACCGGCAACTGCTCGGTCTTCACCGCCTCGGCGAACCATTGCTCGAACAGGCTGAAGGGCTCAGCCGGCGCCTGCGACTCGCAAAGCCCCTCGCGGGTGTAGTCGCGGCGCATGTCGGCCAGGGTCTGGGTCATGGCAAATCCCTCTGACGTGGAAATGCCTTAGCTTAGCCGCAGACGCCCTATTTGGCTTGATCTACGGCAACCGCCTTGACCTTCAGCACCTCCGCCACCACCGGCTTGGCCGCCGCGGCCTGGGCAACGGCCGGCACGGCCGGCTGGGCGTATTGGGCGTACAGCGTGCGCAGGTTGACCTGGGGCGCCAGGAGGATTTCCACCCGGCGATTGAGCGCCCTACCCTGGGCGCTGTCGTTGCCGGCGCGTGGATGATCGGAACCCAGGCCCTGGACCAGCAGGCGATCCTGCTTGAGCCCGCTGAGGCGGAAGATGGCAGTGACCGCCCGCGCGCGCTCATGACTCAGTTCGCGATTGAGGTCGGCGGCGCCGCTGCTGTCGGCATGGCCGAGAATCAGCACGGCGATCTGCGGATCACCCTCCACCAGCTTGGCCACGCGACTGATCGGGCCCAGGGTGACCGGCAGCAGCATATGCGGCCGATCCGGATTGAAGGAGCCCTGCACCGGCGCGGTGACCACCAGCAGGTTGTCGCGGCGTTGCAATTCGAAGTGACTGTCCTTGAGGGCTTCGCGCAGGCGCGGCTCGTAGCTGTCCAGCCAGGCCTGGCTGATCACTTGAGCCGGCGCCGCGACCGGCTTGGGCGCCGGCTGTTGCTGGACTTCCGAACTGGCACAGCCGGAAAGGAACAGACAGAGCGCGAGCGACAGAGATTTTTTGGCAAACATCGGAACCACACCCACAGCAATCGGTGAAAAGGCCGGCCCCAGGCCGGTATAAAAAAGCAGCGGCCGCTGTTAAACACATGAAACAGCCCAACTGCTTTTGTCAGTCTAGCGAGACATCTACAAAGAATCCGCCAACAGACGCGCAAGCTGCTGCGCGCGGGGGTCCATTAAGACGAACGGTCCTAGATTGTTGGTGACGAAGCCGAAGGCAACCTCCCGCTCCGGGTCGGCGAAACCGACCGAACCGCCGGCGCCCGGATGACCGAAGGCCCCGGCGCCCATGCCGAAAGTGGCGTTGGCCTGCTGTGGCTGATCGAGCATGCAGCCCAGGCCGAAGCGAGTGGGCGTGAGCAGGGTCCTGTCCTGGCCGCTGCTGTGCTCGCGGGTCATCTCGACCAGCAACTCGGGCTCGAGCAACCGGCCGTCGAGCAGGGCACTGTAGAAACCGGCCAGGCTGCGCGCATTGCCGTGGCCATTGGCCGCCGGCTGCTGCATGCGTCGCCACTCCGGCTTGTTGGTGCTGGTCATGATCGACGGCGGATTGCAAAAGGCACGCGTACTCATCGCCGCCGGCTCGCTCATCATCAGCCGCAGCAGGCGCTGGGCCGCGGCATCGCCCAGCTTGCCCTTGCCGCGGGCGATATGCGCCACCCGGGCGAACTCGCGGTCGTCCAGCCCGACATGGAAATCCAGGCCCAGCGGCTGGGCGATGCGCGCCAGCATGGCTTCCCCCGGCCCGCGCCCCTCGACCCGGCGCAGCAGTTCACCCACCAGCCAGCCGAAGGTCATGGGCGCATAGCCGTGGCCGCTGCCCGGCGACCACCAGGGCGGCGCCGCCGCCAGCGCGCTGGTCATCGCCTGCCAGTCGTACAGCGCCTCGGCCGGCAGCGACTGCTGCAGGGCCGGCAAGCCGGCCTGGTGGCTGAGCAGCTGGCGCAGGCTGATGCGTTCCTTGCCTGCGGCGGCAAACTCCGGCCAATAGCGCGCCACCGGAGCATCGAGGTCGAGCTTGCCCTCCCCCACCAGTTGCAGCGCCGTGACGGCGGCGAAGGGCTTGGTGCAGGAGAACAGGTTGAGGATGGTGTCGCGTTGCCAGGGCTGCTGGCCGTCCTTGTCGGCCACCCCGGCCCAGATATCCACCCGGGTTTGCCCGCCGATCTGCACGCACAGGGCCGCGCCGCGCTCTTGCGGATCCTCGAACAAGGCGGCGAAGGCGTCGGCCAGCGCGCTGAAATGAGGGTCGAAATAGCCGTGGATCTGCACAACAGGCTCCTGAAATCGGGGCTGGTCCCTGCCGCTGGCAGGCCGGGCCGGCACCAGCCGGCGCTAGTCGATCTGCCGCTGGAAGGGCGGCAAGGCATCCAGGATCGCCCGGCCGTAGCGTTGAGTCACCACCCGCCGGTCGAGCAGGGTGATGGTGCCGCGATCGGTCTCGCTGCGCAGCAGCCGGCCACAGGCCTGCACCAGGCGCAGGGAGGCGTCCGGCACGGCGATCTCCATGAAGGGGTTGCCGCCGCGCGCCTCGATCCACTCGGCCAGCGCCGCCTCCACCGGGTCATCCGGCACGGCGAAGGGAATCTTGGCGATGACCACGTGCTCGCAGTAGGCGCCAGGCAGGTCGACGCCCTCGGCAAAGCTGGCCAGGCCGAAGAGCACGCTTTCCTCGCCGTCATCGACCCGCGCCTTGTGCTTGTTCAGGGTTTCCTGCTTGGACAGGTTGCCTTGGATAAACACCCGTTTGCGCCAGTCGCGCTCCAGGCCATCGAACACCTCCTGCATCTGCTTGCGCGAGGAGAACAGCACCAGGGTGCCGCGCGAGCCGGCCACCAGTCCCGGGAGCTCGCGGATGATGGCCGCGGTATGGCGCGCCGCATCGCGCGGATCGGCGTTCAGCTCGGGCACCCGCAGCAGGCCCGCCTCGGCGTGCTGGAAGGGGCTCGGCACCACCGCGGTCACCGCGTTCTTGGGCAGCCCGGCGCGCATCCGGTAGCGATCGAAGCGGCCCAGGGCGGTGAGCGTGGCCGAGGTCACCAGGGCGCCGTAGGCGACATTCCAGAGATTGCGACGCAGCGTTTCGGCCGCCAGGATAGGGCTGGCGTTGACCTCGATATCGAAGAGCGCGCCGCTCTCGGCCAGGGTCAGCCAGCGGGCCATGGGCGGGCTGGTGGCGTCATCCTCGGCGCTGAAGGCCAGCCACAGCTCCCAGTTGCCCCGGGCGCGCGCCAGCAGGCTGCCGAACAGCGGGTACCACTCCTCGGCCTGGTGGCTGGG
>JBFHKK010000243.1:0-4814 GCA_041595475.1 Pseudomonas sp.
GCTTTCCATGTCGAACATGGTGCAGATTTCCTGGATCTCGTTGGCCGCGTTCAGCGTCCAGAAGCCCATGGCCGAGATGCTCAGCACCCGGTCGCTGGGCGGGTAGCCCAGCGCCGGCTTTTCGATGGTGCCGATCAGGGTGCTCCAGGTGAACACCTTGTGGTCCTCGGCGATGCACTCCTCGATCACCACCTCCAGGTCCGGCATGGCTTCGCGAATCTCGCGAACCAATTGGGCGAAGGCCGGGCTGCCCAGCGGGCGGCCGACGAAAGAGCTCTTATAGATGAAATCCTTGCTGTGAAGCTGTTCGACCAGGGCCAGGCGGCCCTTGTTCCAGGACAGGTCGATATGCTGGCGCACCAGGCGCTTGCGGTCATCCAATGACATAAGCGGGTCCTTCGTGATTGAGTCGTTGTTTGCGGCGCGCTCACCTTAACAGCAAGCGGCCGGCCTTGGGTATTGCCGGGGCCCGCCGCTCGCCGGCGGCGCATCAGCCGCCGGATGCCTGCAGGGCGCCGAATGCCGCATAGAGTGCCAGGCCCATGAAGGCGAGGGCGGTCAGGCGGCGAATCAGCGCCAGCGGCAGGCGTTCGGCGGCGTGATTGCCGACCAGCACCACGGGCACGTTGGCCAGCAGCATGCCGAGGGTCGAGCCGATCACCACCAGCAGCAGACTGGGGTACTGCGCCGCCAGCATCACGGTGGCGACCTGGGTCTTGTCGCCCATCTCGGCGAGGAAGAAGGCGATCAGGGTGGCGACGAAGGGCCCGTGACGGCGTACGCCGGGTTGGTCGTGATCATCCAGACGGTCGGGCAGCAGCGCCCAGAGCGCCACGCCGGCAAAACAGGCGGCCAGCATCCAGCCGAGTTGGGCGTCCGAGAAGAAGGCGGCCAGCCAGTTGCCGACGGCGCCGGCGGCGAGGTGATTGGCCAGGGTGGCGACCAGGATGCCGGCGATGATCGGCCAGGGTCGGCGAAAGCGCGCCGCCAGCAGCAGGGCGAGCAACTGGGTCTTGTCGCCGATTTCGGCCAGGGCCACGATCAGGGTGGGAACAGCGAAGGCTTCCAGCATTTGACTTCCTAAGGGGCGGGTCGACATGGCTATGACACGTACAGCCTGCCCGCCCCGGGTCAGGTGTGCGTGTCATAGGTCTTGTCAAACCTCAAGGCCCTGCTGGCAGGGTCTTTGGGTCGCACGCGCCATGGTCGGTTGACCAAGTGTGTTGACGGGTGCCGGGCGAGCCGGACGCTCGCGGGAGACTACTCCCCTAGGACGGGCGCATTGTGCCCAAGTGCGGCGCCTTGGGCAATCCGCGCCTCAGGCTTTGTTGGCCTGGTAGATGCGAAAGCCACTGGCCTCGGCCAGGGTCTGGCAGGGGCCCAGGTGCTGCTCGATCAACGGCGGGTACTTGAGAAAGCTGTTGGCCACCAGGCGCAGCTGGCCGCCAGGGCGAAGGTGGCGGGCGGCCTGACGCAGCAACTGTTCCGTGGCCTGATAGTGGGTGTGCACGCCCTGATGGAAGGGCGGGTTGCTGACGATGGCGGCGAGTTCGTCCGGCGCCACGTCTATGCCGTCGGCGCAGATCACCTCGGCGTCCAGGCTGTTCGCCGCCAGGGTCAGGCGGCTGCTGGCGACGGCAAAGGCATCCACGTCCAGCAGGCTGACCCGGCTGTGCGGATAGCGGCGCTTAAGCGCGGCGCCTATGACCCCGGCGCCGCAGCCGAAGTCCAGCAGGTGCCCGTCTGGCAGACCGTCCAGATGCTCCAGCAGCAGGGCGCTGCCCACATCCAGGCGGCCATGGCTGAAGACGCCCGGCAGGCTCACCACCGTCAGCGGGCCATCGCTCAGCGCCAGCTGGTAGCGTTGGGCCAGGGCCTCCAGATTGGGCGCCGCCGGCGTCTGGCTCACCTGCACCTGCCAGAGCTGGCAGTGGCGGGCGCTGTCGAGCTTGCGCGGCGCGCCGAAGGCGGCCAGCTGCTTGGCGGCGCGTTCGACGCCGGCGCGCTTCTCGCCGACCAGAAACAGCTCGCGCCCGGCCAGGCGCGCGGCGAGCGCGCTCAGCAGGTAGTCGGTCAGCTCGCGGGACTTGGGCAGAAACAGCACCGCCGCTTCGAAGGCGACATCGGGCGGGCTGACGCCGAAAGCGCAGCGCCCGGTGAAGCGCCGCTCAAGCGCCGCCTGAGCCCCGGCATCCCAGCTCCAGCCCTGTGCTTGGGGCAGTTGCCCGAGCAGCTCGTCGGCCGGCAGCCCGGCGAGCAGGACGGGGCCGGCAAAGCACTCGGCCTGACGCAGCAATACTTGGCTTCGCGGGTCCATAAGCGCTCCTCGCAAAAGCCGCGCAGCTTAGCCGACAACCCGGCGCGGCGCACCGGCGAAAAAGGCCCGGGCGTTTTCCGCCAGTTGCATGACGATGCGCTGCCTGGCCTCGCGGCTGCCCCAGGCGCAGTGGGGGGTGAGAATAAGCCGCGGAATATCCGCGGCCAGCAGCGGGTTGCCGGTGCGCGGCGGCTCCTCGCTGAGCACGTCGCAGGCCGCGCCGCCCAGGTGGCCGCGGCGCAGGGTCTCGGCCAGGGCCAGCTCGTCGACCAGCCCGCCGCGGGCGGTGTTGATCAGGAAGGCCCCCGGCTTCATCAGGCCCAGCTCGTATTCGCCGATCAGGTTCTGGGTGGCTGGCGTCAGCGGGCAATGCAGGCTCAGGGCATCGACCTGCGGTAGCAGTTGGGCCAGCGCCAGGCGATCCTCCCGGGGCGGCCGTCCGGGCAACTGACCGAGCAGCACGCGCATGCCGAAGGCCTCGGCCAGGCGCGCCACAGCGCCGCCCAGCTCGCCGTAGCCGAGCAGGCCGAGGGTCTTGCCCTCCAGTTCGACGATTGGATGCTCGAGCAGGCAGAACTGCCGGGCCTGCTGCCAGAGCCCGGCACGGATGTCCTGCTGGTAGTCGGGCAGGCGGGTGGCCAGAGCCAGCAGCAGCATCAGGGTGTGCTGGGCCACCGAGGCGGTGCCGTAAGCCTGACAGTTGCACACCGTCACCCCGTGGGCGCCGGCGGCGGCGAGGTCAACATTGTTGGTGCCGGTGGCCGCCACCAGCACCAGGCGTAGCTCCGGGCAGGCGGCGAAGGTCTCGGCGCTGATCGGCACCTTGTTGCTGATCGCCACCTGGGCCCCGCGCAAGCGCTCGCTGGCCTGTTCCGCGGTGCTCAGCCCATGCAGGCGCAGATCGGCGAAGCAGTGTTCCAGCGGGGAGAGATCGAGGTCGCCCAGATCGAGTGAGCTGTGATCGAGAAAGACTGCGCGCTGACGGGTGCTCATTGGCTGTACCTTTATTCGCAGGCGCGCCAGGGGTTATGGTGGCCTGTCTATCAGACTCGTGCCTGTCGCGGAGGTCCCATGTACTGGGCGGAATTTCTCACCGTCGCCTTCATTCACCTGTTGGCGGTCGCCAGTCCGGGGCCGGACTTTGCCATTGTAGTGCGTGAGAGCGTCGGCTTCGGCCGCCGCGCCGGGCTGTTCACCGCCCTGGGGGTGGGCAGCGGCATCTTCGTGCATGTGGCCTATTCGCTGCTGGGCATCGGCCTGGTGGTGTCGCAGTCGATCCTGCTGTTCAACGCGCTCAAGTGGCTGGCCGCCGCTTATCTGCTCTATCTCGGCATCCGCGCCCTGCGTGCCCGACCGGCCGAGTCGGCGCGCGCCGAGTTGAGCCTGGCCGGCGGCGAGCGCTCGCCTGCGGCGGCCTATGGCATCGGCTTCGTCACCAACGGCCTGAATCCCAAGGCCACGCTGTTCTTTTTGTCGCTGTTCACCGTGGTGATCGATCCCCATACCCCGCTGATGATCCAGGCCGGCTATGGCGTCTACCTGGCCCTGGCCACGGCCCTGTGGTTCTGCCTGGTGGCCATGCTGTTCAGCCAGCAGCGGGTGCGCGCCGCCTTCGCCCGCCTCGGCCACTGGTTCGATCGTCTGATGGGCGCCGTGCTGGTCGGCCTCGGGATCAAGCTGGCGCTGGGCGAAATTCGCTGAGGTCTACCGGCAACAACGAAAACGCCCCGCATGGAGTGGGGCGTTTTGCTTGCAGCTGAGCGCTTACAGGCGTTCGATGGCCACCGCCGTGGCTTCACCGCCGCCGATGCACAGCGAGGCGATGCCGCGCTTGCCGCCGGTGTTGGCCAGGGCATTGATCAGGGTGAGGATGATCCGCGAGCCGGTCGAGCCGACCGGGTGGCCCTGGGCGCAGGCGCCGCCGTAGATATTGACCTTGGCATGGTCCAGGCCATGCTCACGCATGGCCAGCATGGTGACCATGGCGAAGGCCTCGTTGATTTCGAACAGGTCGACCTCTTCCTTGCGCCAGCCGGTCTTGGCCAGCAGCTTGCTCATGGCGCCTATGGGCGCGACCGTGAATTCGCTCGGGTCCTGGCTCTGGGTGGCGTGGGCGACTATCCGCGCCAACGGCTTGAGCCCGCGCCGCGCCGCTTCTTCGGCGCTCATCAGCACCAGGGCGCTGGCACCATCGGAAATCGAGCTGGCGTTGGCCGCGGTGATGCTGCCGTCCTTCTTGAAGGCCGGCTTGAGGCCGGGAATCTTCTCCAGGTTGGCGCTCAGCGGCTGCTCGTCGTCCTTGACCCGCACCTCGCCCTTGCGGGTCGAAACGGTGATGGGGACGATCTCGGCGGCCAGACTGCCGGCGGCGATGGCGGCCGGGGCGCGCTTGAGCGACTCTATGGCGTAGGCGTCCATCTGTTCGCGAGTGATGCCGTAGCTGTCGGCGGTATCCTGGGCGAAGGCGCCCATCAGGCGGCCCGTGCGCGCATCCTCC
>JBFHKK010000244.1:0-4805 GCA_041595475.1 Pseudomonas sp.
GAGCTGGTGGTGGATGGTCGCGGCCTGCAGGTAGCCGGCCATGAGCGCGGCTTCTTCATCGGCGGCAGCCTGTTCGACAAGGTCACGCCGGAGATGAGCATCTACACCGACGAGATCTTCGGCCCGGTGCTCTGCGTCGTCCGGGTCGACAGCCTGGAAGCGGCCATGGCCCTGATCAACGACCACGAGTACGGCAACGGCACCTGCATCTTCACCCGCGACGGCGAGGCCGCACGGCTGTTCGTCGACGAGATCGAGGTCGGCATGGTCGGGGTCAACGTGCCGCTGCCGGTGCCGGTGAGTTACCACAGCTTCGGCGGCTGGAAGCGCTCGCTGTTCGGCGACCTGCACGCCTACGGCCCTGACGGCGTGCGCTTCTACACCCGCAAGAAGGCGGTGACCCAGCGCTGGCCGCAGCGCGCCAGCCACGAGGCGGCGCAGTTCGCCTTCCCCAGCAATGGCTGAGTGAGGGTTGGGCGCCAGAGGCAAAGGCCGGTCGCGGGACCGGCCTTTGCCTCGGGGCTCCGAGTTAGGCGGCGATGATGTCCTGGTGGTGACAGACGCAATTGCGCCCCTGGTGTTTGGCCAGATAGAGCGCCTTGTCCGCCTGCGCCAGTAAGTCGTTGAGCGCCGCGAGCGAATCGGCAGGGCAAGCGTCCGCTTCCAGTGTAGTCGCGCCGACGCTGATCGTTACCTTGACGAACTGGTTCTCGGCGGTCGCGACTGCCTGGCGAATACGCTCACCGGCCAGCCGGCTGTCCTCGACGTTGGTATTGGGCAATAGCACGGCGATTTCTTCGCCCCCAAAGCGGGCAACGAAGTCATGGGCGCGGGCGCTCTTCTGCACCGTCGCGGCAATGGTCGCCAGTACCTTGTCGCCGACCAGGTGGCCGTAGTCGTCATTTACCTGCTTGAACTTGTCCACATCGATCAGCAGAAGGGACAGGTCTTCCTTGCGCCGACAGGCGTCGGCAAACGCCCATTCGGCGTGCTCGTACAGCGCCCGGCGATTGTACAGGCCGGTCAGTTCGTCGCGACTGGCGAGAACTCGAAGCTGTTCTTGCATCTGCAGCAGTTGATCGGCCTGGTCCTTGAGGCGTTGTTCGGCCTCTTTAAGTTCGGTGAGGTCAATGTGCACGCCGAGCATGCGTACCGCTTTGCCGTTGTCATCGCGAATGGCCATGCCTCGGCATCGCACCCACACGGTCGAGCCGTCGGCATGCTGGTAGCGGACGATCTGGTCGTAGGGATGACGCGCGTCGGCGCAGTGAGCGTGGAAGTTCTTCATCGCGGCGTCGAGATCGTCCGGGTGGATGAGATCCTGCCACTCCTTGGCGAGCGGTTCTTTTTCATTTGGGTCGTAGCCCAGAAGTCGCCAGAACTGATCGTTCATCCACTCTTGCTTCGGGTGCTCGATGTCCCAGTACCAGAGGCCGTCGAGGACGCGAGTGTGAAGAAACTCGAAGATGCTCGGATCTTCCCGAAACAGGCGTTCAAGTTCATGGCGTAAGTAGTCCTTGTCAACGCTCGACGTCATGGGCCTGTACCCGCTGCTGTTGCGCACTGGTGGATGAAGTCTAGCAAGGCGGCCGATAACGCAGTCTGGACGTCGGCGTTATCTGCCGGCGTGGCGCTTGCGCACATAGAGGGCCTCGCCGCCGGTGGCGCTGCTGCCGCGCACCTGCAGCTCGAAGCGCTTGGGCTGGCCCTTGATCAGGTCGCTGAGCTTCTTGAAGCCGTACAAGCGTGCGTCGAAGGCCGGGCGCAGCTTGCTGATGTTCTGCCCGAGCACGCCGAGTTCGACCCAGCCGTCCTCGTCGTCGATGTCGTCGATCAGCTTGGCGATGAAGTCCACCGGCACCTTCTGCGGTTTCTTTGGTGCCGCGGGCTTGGACGGCGCGACCGGCTGGGCGTCGGCGGCGGGCGGCTGGGCTTTGTCGCCGCCGTCGGCCTCGGCGGCGTCGGCCCGGAGGATTTCCGTGTAGATGAACTTGTCACAGGCCGAGACGAAGGGCGCCGGTGTCTTCTCCTCGCCGAAGCCGTACACGGTCAACCCCTCCTCGCGCAGGCGCGCGGCCAGGCGAGTGAAGTCGCTGTCGCTGGAGACCAGGCAGAAGCCGTCGAAGCGGCGGGTGTAGAGCAGGTCCATGGCGTCGATGATCAGCGCGCTGTCGGTGGCGTTCTTGCCGCGGGTGTAGGCGAACTGCTGGATCGGCTGGATGCTGTGGTCCAGCAGCACCTGTTTCCACTTGCCCAGGTTGGGCTGGGTCCAGTCGCCGTAGATGCGCTTGACGCTGGCCACGCCGAACTTGGCGATCTCCTCGAACAGACCCTCGACTATGGCGGCCGAGGCGTTGTCGGCATCGATCAGTACGGCCAGCAGCTTCTGCTGGCGCGGGGGGCTGGTTCTGGCAGCCATGCTAAATCCTTGTTGGGGGGTGTCTTGACCATAGTGCGCTTGTCGGCCAGGCGCCATCGCGCGACAGCGGGCCTCCTAGGCTTGCGCCTATGGGCGCTTGGTGGCTAACTGCCGGCAAAGTCGGCGCTTGCCCGTCTGCAGCGGCGCAGCGACCGCCTAAGCTCTAGGGAACTGCCGCCTGAGGTCGCGCTCAGGGCCGCTACCCGTAGTCGAGACCCCGTCATGAATGCCGACAACGCCGATGCCGCGACTGCGCGCACATCACTGCGAACCCTGATCGTCAGCCGCGGCGCCGTGCGCAGCCTGCTGATCGCCGCGCTGCTGTGCGTGGCCAGTTATTACCATGTGGCGCGCATGCTCGAGGAGGGCGTGGTCGAGCAGCTCGAGCAGTTCATCGGCGAACGCGGCTTGCGTGATTCGCAGCAGTTCCTGCAGACCGAGCGCCATCACCTGGCGGTCGAGAAAGCCTTGCTCGAGCAACTGCAGGAGGTGCCGCTGGCGACCGGCGTCAAGCTGTTCGACGACTACTTCGAGCCCTGGCCGGACGGCACCTGGCGCACCAGGCGCGGCTGGTACGACGGCCTGCTGCACAAGGACGGCCTGCGCCATCGCGGCTTCACCGGCTTCATCGGCCGCGACGTCGAACTGACCCCCGAGCTGCGCCACCGCGCGGCGCTGATCGCGGCGCTGCTGGACTGGTACGGCACGGCCTGGACCGCCACCGGCCAGTACATCAATTACTTTGTCTCGGCGCCGGAGAACCTGCTGGTCGGCGAGTTCATCGGCGTGCCCTATCTGCATCAGGTGCCGGCGCAGACCTACTTCCCCGACGAGATCTTCGTCGCCAGTGCCAATGAAACCCAGAACCCGCAGCGGCAGACGGTCTGGACCCATTTCTACTTCGATGAAACCGCGCAGATGTGGATGCTCAGCAGCCTCAAGCCGGTCTATCTGAAGGATCGTCTGGTGGCCACCCTGGGCCAGGACATCCTGCTCGACGAGTTCATGCAGCGCACCCTCAGCGATGCCCTGGACGGCACCGAGAATCTCGCCTTCAGCGCCGATGGCAGCCTGATCGCCTACCAGCCCCTGCTGGCCGATATCCAGGCCGCCGGCGGGACGCTGAAGATCGATGACGCCAATCCCGAGCTGCAGGGCATATTCAAGGCAGTCACCGCGCAGAACCGGCACAGCGGGGTGGCCGAGACCGCGCAGGCCTTCCTCGCCTACACGCGCATCGACGGGCCCGACTGGTACCTGGTCAACATCTATCCCAAGCAGCTGCTGCAGAACAAGGCGATGGCCGCCGCCGCGGTGATTCTGGCGATCGCCCTGCTCGGCCTGCTGTCCGAGTTCGTCGTGCTCTGGCTGCTGATTGCTAAGTACGTGCTGGCGCCGCTGCGGCGCTTCATCAAGGTGACCGAGAAGGTCGGCCAGGAGGGCTTGGCGGCGCTGCAGGAGAGTGAGCTGCCGCGCCGGCGCGACGAGTTCGGCCTGCTGGCCAGCCGCTTTCGCGAGACGGCGCGGGAGCTGGAGCAGTCGCGTCAGGAGCTGCTGGCCGCCAACCGCGACCTCGACGCCCAGGTCGCCGCGCGCACCGAGGCGCTGAGCGAGGCCAACCTGCGCCTGGCGACCCTGGCGATCACCGACGAGCTGTCGGGGCTGCATAACCGTCGTCACTTCCAGTATGTGCTGCCGCTGGAGCTGGCGCGCCTCGCCCGCCTGCAGTCGACGCCCATCTGGGTGAGCCTGGCGATTCTCGACATCGACTATTTCAAACAGGTCAACGACCGCTACGGGCATGCGGTCGGCGATCAGTCGATCCGCCAGCTCGGCGCCTGCCTCAGCCAGTTGTACCGGCGTGCCGGCGATTACTGCTTCCGCCTCGGCGGCGAGGAATTCGCCCTGTTCAGCAGTGCCGAGCAGGCCGACCAGGCGCGCCTGGAGGCGGCGGCCAGGCAATTGCTCGAGGCGGTGCGCAGCCTGGACGTCCGGACCCTGGATCAGCAGCGCTGTCGCCTGACCGTGTCGGTCGGCATGGCCTGCGTCCAGGTCGGCCCCGATCTGACCCTGGAGCGCCTGTACAAGCTGGCCGACGATGCCCTCTATCAGGCCAAGCACGAGGGCCGTGACCGGGCCCGTATCGTCGTGCTCGGTGGCATGGGCGAACAGGCGAGGACGGTAGCGGCGGTCGATCCATAGGGCGGGCCACCTGCGCTATCCAAGGGCTTGCCGCGCTAAGGCTGCAGCCAGCGCTGATAAATGGCGGTCAACTCGCCGCCGTCGCGAAGGCGCTGCAACGCGGCGGCGAAACGCCGGGCGCGGGCCGCGTCCTCCTTGGCGAAGGCCACGTAGCGCGGCATTTCCACCAGCGGGCGCGGCAGGA
>JBFHKK010000245.1:0-4804 GCA_041595475.1 Pseudomonas sp.
TCTAGGTCGATTCGGTTCAGATCGCCGGCAGCGTCTCCATTGACCAGCGTGGCTGCACGGCGATCGCCGGCCCATCATGCTGGCCCGCCAGCAGGCGTTGACAGCCAGCGTAGGCGATCATCGCGCCGTTGTCGGTACAGAAGGCCGGGCGCGCGTAGAACACCTGGCCGTTCATCTCGCCCAGCATGGTCTCCAGCGCCTGGCGCAGGGCCAGGTTGGCGCTGACCCCGCCGGCGATGACCAGGCTCTTGAGCCCCGTCTGCTTGAGCGCCCGCCGGCACTTGATGGTCAGGGTATCGACCACCGCCTGCTGGAACGCCAGGGCGATATCGCAGCGGGTCTGCTCGCTGTCGTCACCGGCCGCGGCGCATTGCTGCCAGGTGTTGAGGGTGAAGGTCTTCAAGCCGCTGAAGCTGAAATCCAGCCCCGGCCGGTCGGTCATGGGCCGCGGAAAGCTGAACCGCCCCGGCGTGCCTCGCTGCGCCAGGCGCGCGATCTCCGGCCCGCCCGGATAGCGCAGCCCCATCAGCTTGGCGGTCTTGTCGAACGCCTCGCCGGCCGCGTCATCGAGGGATTCACCCAGCAGTTGATAGCGGCCGATGCCGTCGACGCGCACCAGTTGGGTATGGCCGCCGGACACCAGCAAGGCAACGAAAGGAAACGCCGGAGGCTGCGGCTCGAGCATGGGGGCCAGCAGATGCCCCTCCATATGGTGGACGCCCAAGGCCGGGATGTTCCAGGCGAACGCCAGGGCCTGGGCGCAGGCGGCGCCGACCAGCAGGGCGCCCACCAGGCCGGGGCCGGCGGTGTAGGCGATCGCATCGATCTGCCGTGGACTGCGGCCGGCCTCGTCGAGCACCTGACGAATCAACGGCAGCATGCGCTTGACGTGATCGCGCGAGGCCAGCTCCGGCACCACACCGCCGTAGATGCGGTGCAGGTCGATCTGGCTGAACAGCGCATCGGCCAGCAGGCCGCGCTCGCTGTCATAGAGCGCGACGCCGGTTTCGTCGCAGGAAGTTTCCAATCCCAGTACCAGCATGGAACTGTGCCTTAAGCCCGCAGGGGGCGTGTCATCGAAGGCGCGCATGATAAGCGCCGCCGATTGGCCCAGACCAGCGCTTTTCGATCAGAGGCTTTGCATTCCCGCCCTCGAGGCGTTAACATCCGCAACCCTTAAAAACCTACGTTCTCCCGCGCCCTCCGCCAGGAGCACGTTACCCCGGTAAAGAAAGAAGGTACGCCCTGGATGCCAGCCGTCAAAGTTAAAGAGAACGAACCCTTCGACGTAGCTCTGCGTCGTTTCAAGCGCTCCTGCGAGAAAGCCGGCATTCTGGCCGAAGTTCGCAGCCGTGAATTCTACGAGAAGCCGACTGCCGAGCGTAAGCGCAAAGCCGCCGCCGCCGTTAAGCGCCATGCCAAGAAGGTTCAGCGCGAACAGCGTCGAAGCGTCCGCCTGTACTAAGATACAGAGCGCCTCGCAGCCGCCAGCAGCGCCCGGCCTCGCCGGGCCTTGTCTAGCACTCGATCACTCCGCTTCGCCAGCCGGCGAATCTGCGGAGTTTTCGTGCTTTATGCTGGACTCACCCAGCCGCCGCACACGGCACCATCCTGAGTGTTTATGGCCGGCCTGATCCCCCAGTCGTTCATCGACGACCTACTCAACCGCAGCGACATCGTCGAGGTGGTGGCCTCGCGCATCCAGCTGAAAAAAGCCGGCAAGAACTACACCGCCTGCTGCCCCTTCCACAAGGAAAAGACGCCTTCCTTCAGCGTCAGCCCGGACAAGCAGTTCTATTACTGCTTCGGCTGCGGCGCCGGCGGCAACGCCCTGGGCTTCGTGATGGACCACGACCAACTGGACTTCCCCCAGGCCGTCGAGGAGCTGGCCAAGCGCGCCGGCATGGAGGTTCCCCGCGAAGACGGCAAGCGCGGCAACAAGCCCAGACAGCCGACCGACTCGCCGCTCTACCCCCTGCTCAAGGCCGCCGCCGACTATTACCGCCAGGCGCTCAAGAGTCATCCACAACGCCGCGCCGCCGTGGATTACCTCAAGGGCCGCGGCCTGTCCGGCGAGATCGCCCGCGACTTCGGCCTCGGCTTTGCCCCACCGGGCTGGGACAACCTGCTCAAGCACCTGGCCGGCGACAGCCTGCAACAAAAAGCCCTGATCGACGCCGGCCTGCTGGTGGAGAACGCCGACAGCGGCAAGCGCTACGATCGCTTTCGCGACCGCGTGATCTTCCCGATCCACGACAGCCGCGGACGCGTCATCGCCTTCGGCGGACGGGTGCTCGGCGACGACAAGCCCAAGTACCTGAACTCCCCGGAAACCCCGGTATTTCACAAGGGTCAGGAGCTCTACGGCCTGTTCGAGGCGCGCAAGAGCAATCGCGACCTCGACGAGATCATGGTGGTCGAGGGCTATATGGACGTCATCGCCCTGGCCCAGCAGGGTCTGCGCAATGCCGTCGCCACCCTGGGCACCGCCACCAGCGAAGAGCACGTCAAACGTCTGTTCCGCCTGGTGCCGAGCATCCTGTTCTGCTTCGACGGCGACCAGGCCGGGCGCAATGCCGCCTGGCGCGCACTGGAGGCAAGCCTGACCAACCTCCAGGACGGCCGGCGCGCACGCTTTCTGTTCCTGCCCGACGGCGAAGACCCGGACAGCCTGGTGCGCAGCGAGGGCACCGATGCCTTCCGCGCTCGCATCCAGCAGCATGCCCAGCCCCTGGCCGACTACTTCTTTCAGCACCTGAGCGAAGAGGCCGATCCGCGCACCCTGGAAGGCAAGGCCCACCTCGCCACCCTGGCTGCACCGCTGATCGCCCGGATACCCGGCCCCAACCTGCGCACCCTGATGCGCCAGCGCCTCAAGGACATCACCGGGCTCAGCGGCGACAGCCTGGGGCAGATGACCGACGCAACACGCACGCCCCCGAACGCGGCCAGCAGCCCCACGGCAAGCGACTACGACCAAGCCCATTATCGGCACATGCCGGACAGTGGCTATCCGCCGATCGACGACGCGCCAGGCTACCTGCCGCCCGCCGACCCGTCATTCGAACCCCGCACGAGCGACAGCAGCGCAAGGAAGTCAGGCAACCGACGGCGAGACACTGGCGGCAGTGGATTCCAGGCCCGCTCGGCGCGCACGCCGACCGAAGTGGAGTCGCCCCACCTGAGCGCCCTGAGAACCCTCCTGCACCACCCAGAGCTCGCGCAAAAGGTCGAGGATGTCAGCCATTTCGCCGACGAAGACGACACTTACGCCCAGCTACTGGTGGCGCTGCTCGGCGCCCTGCAGAAGAACCCGCGCCTGCGCGCCCTGCAGCTGATCGCCCGCTGGCACGGCACCGAACAAGGCCGACTGCTCAAGGCCCTGGCGGAAAAGGAGTGGCTGATTTCGGCCGACAACCTTGAACAGCAGTTTTTCGACACTATAACTACTCTTGCAGCCCGCCACCGCGAGCGCAGCCTGGAACATTTGCTGCGCAAGGCCCGTCAAAGTGAGTTGAGCGCCGAGGAAAAAGACCAGCTGCGCAGACTCCTCAGTCGCGATTCCTCAACGGCAGCGCCGAGCCCAACTGGCGCCTGATGCAATTACTCGGGTATAATCGCCGGCTTATTTTTAGCCCGCCAAGACCTTCAGTGGATAGGGTGTTATGTCCGTAAAAGCGCAACAGCAATCTCGTTTGAAAGAATTGATCAGCCGCGGTCGCGAGCAGGGCTACCTGACGTATGCGGAGGTCAACGACCACCTGCCTGAGGACATTTCCGATCCCGAGCAGGTGGAAGACATTATCCGCATGATCAACGACATGGGGATCAACGTATTCGAGAGCGCGCCGGATGCGGACGCCCTGCTGCTGGCCGAAGCGGACACCGACGAAGCCGCCGCCGAAGAAGCCGCGGCGGCGCTGGCCGCGGTCGAGACCGACATAGGTCGCACCACTGACCCGGTGCGCATGTACATGCGCGAGATGGGTACGGTCGAACTGCTGACCCGCGAGGGCGAAATCGAAATCGCCAAGCGCATCGAAGAAGGTATTCGTGAAGTCATGGGCGCCATCGCCCACTTCCCTGGCACCGTCGACAGCATCCTCGCCGAATACAACCGCGTCACCACCGAAGGCGGTCGCCTGGTCGAGGTGCTCAGCGGTTACATCGATCCGGACGACGGCAGCCTGCCGGCCGAAGCGGCCGCGCCAGTGCCGAGCAAGGACGGCAGCGCCGCCGACGACAGCGACGACGAAGACGAGGACGACAGCGACAGCAGCGACGATGAGGACGAAGGCGATGGCGGCCCCGATCCGGAGGAGGCCCTGCGTCGCTTCACTGCGGTCGCCGACCAGCTGGCCAAGGCCAACAAGGCCGTGAAAAAGCACGGGCGCAACAGCAAGCAAGGCATCGCCGAGCTGAGCGCCCTGGCCGAGCTGTTCATGCCCATCAAGCTGGTGCCCAAGCAGTACGACGCCCTGGTGCTGCACGTGCGCAGCGCCCTGGAGCGGCTGCGCGCACAGGAACGAGCCATCATGCAGCTGTGCGTGCGTGATGCGCGGATGCCGCGTGCCGACTTCCTGCGCCTGTTCCCGGGCAACGAAGTGGATGAATCCTGGGCCGCACAACTGGCCAAGGGCAAATCCAAGTACGCCGAGGCCATCGGCAATCTGCAGGCCGACATCCAGCGCTGCCAGCAGAAGCTTTCCGAACTGGAAGCCGAGTGCAACCTGACCCTGGCCGAGATCAAGGACATCAACCGGCGCATGTCCATCGGCGAGGCCAAGGCCCGCCGGGCGAAGAA
>JBFHKK010000246.1:0-4795 GCA_041595475.1 Pseudomonas sp.
ATTGCTCAAGGTATTGAAATTACGTGTTTTTATGTCCAGTCCATCTTGGGTGCAACAGAGAATCGCCTGCTTATGACTACGTGCTTCACGCTATGTCCTTCGTACTGCCGGAATTGTTAAGCGATCAGATAATGTCGACGCCGGTTTCGCCATGCGCCGCTGATCGCTGGCGCGGCTGATTATACAGCTAGAGGTGCATTCGATTCGGCCGCGGATTTGGCCGGAATCGGCAATGGGCACGGAAGGGCGCCGGCGCGGCGCATGTTGGCATGGGCTTGTCTATGCTCAGATCGAAGCCCCGGACTGCGGAGGGGGCGATCTTTCTTCCTGATCAAGGAGATCCGCGCTATGTACAAGCATTCGTTCTTCCGCCGCATGGCGGTGGCCTTGGCCGTGTTGCATCTGTTGATGGTGACCCAGGTGCCGCTGGCCAATGCGGCCATGATAGGGACTGCCGAGGTCCTGCAGGCGCAACAGCAGCAGGTCGATCGTCAGCAGTTGCTGCAGATGCTGCAGGAGCAGGGTGTCGACGAGAAGCTGGCAGCCATGGGGGTCGAGCGCGATCAGGTCGAGGCGCGCATTAACAGTCTGAGCAATGCCGAGTTGGCCCAGTTCAATCAGCAGCTGTCCGAGGCGCCGGCCGGTGCCGGGGTGGTCGGCATCATAGTGTTGTTCTTGGTGCTCTTCATCGTTACCGATATGCTCTGCGCGACCAATATCTTCAGTTTCGTCAAATGCATCAATCGTTAGCCGGTCTGCGCGTCAGTTGTCTCGCTTTAGTTTTGCTTCTAGGGGGGTGCGCGAGCGCTCCGGTGCTATCGCCGGAGGGTTCGCGCCTGCCCGAGCGCGTTGAGCTCAGCAGTGTGCCTTTCTTCCCGCAGCGCGCCTATCAGTGCGGCCCAGCCGCCCTGGCCACTATGCTGGGTCAGCGCGGTGTGCAGACCAGCCCGGGGCTGCTCAAGGAAAGGGTATTCATTCCCGGTCGCGAGGGCAGTCTGCAGGTCGAGATGGTCGCCGCCGCGCGCGCTCACGATCTGCTCGTTTATCCGCTCGAGCCGCGACTCGATGCGCTCCTGGCCGAGGTGGCGGCGGGCAACCCGGTGCTGGTGCTGCAGAATCTCGGCTTGGACTGGTATCCGCGCTGGCACTTCGCGGTGCTGGTCGGTTACGACCGGCGCGAACGCAGCCTGATCTTGCGTTCGGGCACAGAGCCGCGCCGGCTCACCAGTTTCGCCAGCTTCGACAGAACCTGGGCCCGCGGCGGGCGTTGGGCGGTGCTGACCCTGCCGGCCGACCGGCTGCCGGCTCGGGCCGATCTCCAGCAGTGGCTCAAGGCGGCCAGTGACCTGGAGGAAACCGGCCGCTCGGCGGCGGCGCAGCGCGCCTATGTCACCGCGACCCGGCAGTGGCCCGAACAGCCGCTGGCATGGTTTGCCCTGGCCAACAGTCGTTACGCTCAGGGCGACCGGACAGGTGCCGAGCAGGCCTTGCGACGCAGTCTGGCCAGTCAGCCGGATTTTGCCGTGGGCTGGTTCAATCTTTCCGAGCTGCTCGGTGAGCAGGGCTGTCCGGCGGCGGCGCGCCAGGCGCGCCTCTGTGCGCAACGCTTGGCACCGCAGGATCAGCGATTCGCCGCGGCGATCCCGCCGCAAGGCGAGGCTGCCGGGCGCTGCGCCGCGCCGCCGGCCTGTCCTTCAATGCCGTGATGCCAAAAGGCAGCAAGCGAGAAGGGCGCCTGCAGGCGCTTTTCTCGATCTCTGCGAAAACTCAGACCCCCAGCTTGTCGCGCAGGCTGTAATACCAGGCACCCAGGGCGGTAAAGGGCACGCGCAGCAATTGGCCGCCGGGGAAGGGGTAGTGGGGCAGCTGGGCGAAGGCATCGAAGCGCTCGGCCTGGCCTGCTAGCGCCTCGGCCAGCACCTTGCCGGCGACATGGGTATAGGTCACCCCGTGTCCACTGCAGCCTTGGGAGTAATAGATGTTGTCGCCCAGGCGGCCGACCTGGGGCAGGCGCGACAGGGTCAGCAGGAAGTTGCCGGTCCAGGCGTAGTCGATCTTCACCTCCTTGAGCTGGGGGAAGGTCTTGAGCATCTTCGGCCGGATGATCGCCTCGATATTGGCCGGGTTGCGCGCGCCATAGACCACGCCACCGCCGAAGATCAGGCGCTTGTCGGCGGACAGCCGATAGTAGTCGAGCAGGTAGTTGCAATCCTCTACGCAGTAGTCCTGCGGCAGCAGGCTGTTGGCCAGTTCCGCGGGCAGAGGCTCGGTGGTGATTACCTGGGTGCCGCAGGGCATGGATTTGGCTGCCAGTTCCGGGATCAGGTTGCCCAGGTAGGCGTTGCCCGCCACCACCACGAACTTGGCCTTGATCTGGCCCTGGGGGGTATGCACCACCGGGTTGGCGCCGCGGGTCACGCGAATGGCCGGGGACTGTTCGTAGATCACCCCGCCGAGCGATTCGACTGCCGCCGCTTCGCCGAGGGCCAGGTTGAGCGGGTGAATGTGACCGCCGCTCATGTCGAGCATGCCGCCGACATAGCTGTCGCTGGCGACCACCTCGCGAATACGGCTGCTGTCGAGCAACTCCAACTGGGTGTGGCCATAGCGCTCCCAGAGTTTTTTCTGCGCCTCCAGATGGCTCATCTGCTTGGCGGTCACGGCGGCGAATACGCCGCCATCCTTCAGGTCGCATTGAATGTCGTATCTGGCGATGCGCTCGCGGATGATCCGTGCACCCTCGAAGGCCATCTGCCCGAGAAGCTGCGCCTGCTTGGGGCCAACGCTGCGCTCGATGACATCGATATCGCGACTGTAGCTGTTGACGATCTGCCCGCCGTTTCGCCCCGAGGCGCCGAAGCCGACCTTGGCGGCTTCGACGATGCTCACCTTAAACCCCTTCTCGAGCAGGAATAGCGCGGTGGACAGGCCGGTATAGCCGGCACCGATGATACAGACGTCGGTTTCGCTGGCGCCCTGGAGTGCCGGCCGTTCCGGCGCAGGGTTTGCTGAAGCGGCGTAGTAGGAAGAGGGATAAGCCGTGTGCGCCATTATGCAACCTCTGTTTTATATATTTTACGTTGTGCGGGATGCTACTCCAGGCAAGTCCACCCGGCTAGGCCCCCGGTAAAATACGGCCGCCGGGCTGAGCCGTAAAAAATGCATTTATTCAGTCAGTTAGCGAAAAAAGTGTTGACTCCTTCGAGCGCCTCCGTAGAATGCGCACCCATCGTAGGCACGTAGCTCAGTTGGTTAGAGCACCACCTTGACATGGTGGGGGTCGTTGGTTCGAGTCCAATCGTGCCTACCAGATTTGAAAGAAAGGGTCGCTTTGGCGGCCCTTTTTTGTTGGCGGCTTGTCAGGTATGCGGCTTTCTGGAAGCATCCCGGCGTTGTCTGCAGCGTGTGTACATTTCCAGTGTTCTGGTTCGGTCGGATTGGCTGGCGAGCGCCTGCCAGGGTAAGGCAGGCATGCCGACGAATCGCTTACTGGCTCATCCCAACCCATGTGGCCTTTGGTAGAGGTCACCACTAGGAGAGGAGGCGCCATGCCCATCATTACTCTTCCTGACGGCAGTCAGCGCAGCTTCGATCATCCGGTGACAGTGGCCGAGGTGGCTCAGTCGATCGGTGCTGGCCTGGCCAAGGCGACGGTGGCCGGCAAGGTCGATGGCAAGCTGGTCGATGCCTGCGATCTGATCCAGAGCGATGTCGCGCTGCAGATCATCACGCCTAAGGACGAAGAGGGGCTGGAGATCATTCGCCACTCCTGTGCGCACTTGGTCGGTCACGCGGTCAAGCAATTGTTCCCGACCGCCAAGATGGTCATCGGTCCGGTGATCGAAGAGGGCTTCTATTACGACATCGCCTACGAGCGTCCCTTTACCCAGGAGGATATGGCGGCGATCGAGCAGCGCATGCAGCAACTGATCGACAAGGACTACGACGTCATCAAGAAGATGACGCCGCGGGCCGAGGTGATCGAGGTGTTCAAGTCGCGCGGCGAGGACTACAAGCTGCGGCTGGTCGAGGACATGCCGGATGAGCAGGCCATGGGCCTGTACTACCACGAGGAATACGTCGACATGTGCCGCGGACCGCACGTGCCGAACACGCGTTTTCTCAAGGCCTTCAAACTGACCAAGCTGTCCGGCGCCTACTGGCGCGGCGACTCGAAGAACGAGCAGCTGCAGCGCGTCTATGGCACCGCCTGGGCCGACAAGAAGCAACTGGCGGCCTACATCCAGCGCATCGAGGAGGCCGAGAAGCGCGACCATCGCAAGCTCGGCAAGCGTCTCGACCTCTTCCATACCCAGGAAGAAGCGCCGGGTATGGTCTTCTGGCATCCGAACGGCTGGACCCTGTATCAGGTGCTCGAGCAGTACATGCGCAAGATCCAGCGTGAGCATGGCTACCTGGAGATCAAGACCCCGCAGGTGGTCGATCGCTCGCTGTGGGAGAAGTCCGGGCACTGGGCCAATTACGCCGAGAACATGTTCACCACCGAGTCGGAAAGTCGCGATTACGCGATCAAGCCAATGAACTGTCCCTGCCATGTGCAGGTGTTCAACCAGGGCCTGAAGAGCTACCGCGATCTGCCCATGCGTCTGGCGGAGTTCGGTGCCTGTCACCGCAACGAGCCGTCCGGCGCGTTGCACGGCATCATGCGGGTGCGCGCCTTCACCCAGGACGACGCGCACATCTTCTGCACCGAGGAGCAGATGCAGGCCGAGTCGGCCGATTTCATCAAGCTGACCCTGGCCGTCTATGCCGATTTCGGCTTCACCGACATTCA
>JBFHKK010000247.1:0-4792 GCA_041595475.1 Pseudomonas sp.
CTACCTCGGTCTGCAGCCCGTTTACGAGGAGGTGCCGGGCTGGAGCGAGTCGACCCTGGGCGCCAAGAGCCTGGAAGAACTGCCGGCCAATGCGCGCGCCTACATCAAGCGCGTGGAGGAGTTGGTCGGTGCGCCCATCGACATCATATCCACCGGGCCGGATCGCAATGAGACCATAGTGCTGCGCCACCCCTTCGCCTGATCGCAGGGCGTGCGCGTTCAAAGGGTCGCCGAGTGCGGCCCTTTGTCATTTGTGAGGGTAGGGTGAGTCGGCCTGAACGGTGGGGCGGCCTGAGTCTGGCAAATCGCAGGCAATAAAAAACCGAGCCATTGGCTCGGTTTTTTAAATTGGTGCCCAGGAGAAGACTCGAACTTCCACGGTGTTGCCACCACTGATACCTGAAACCAGCGCGTCTACCAATTCCGCCACCTGGGCATAGCCGGATGATCGCTCATCCTGTTGCAGTGAGTGCCGTTACCGGCGCGGAGCACTGCCTCCGTTAAAACATAAACCGAGCCATTGGCTCGGTTTATTGAAATTGGTGCCCAGGAGAAGACTCGAACTTCCACGGTGTTGCCACCACTGATACCTGAAACCAGCGCGTCTACCAATTCCGCCACCTGGGCACTGAAGTCGATGATTGCTCATCCGCTTCGTGTTACAACGTCTACTCGACGCTGTGGGCGCGAACTATACGGGCGCACATTTGCCTTGTAAACCCCCGTCTGCCGAGAAATTTAATTCTGTGTGCTGGGCTGACCGCGGCACCGCTTTCGCGCTTCAATAGGCATATGGCAATCCGAATTTATAAGCAAAAGGTAATCATCCTCTAATGGCCGATTGGCAATCCCTCGATCCCGAGGCCGCTCGTGAAGCGGAAAAATACGAAAACCCCATCCCCAGCCGCGAGCTGATTCTGCAGCACCTGGCCGAGCGTGGCTCCCCGGCGACCCGCGAGCAGTTGCTCGAAGAGTTCGGCCTGCACAGCGAGGAACAAATCGAAGCGCTGCGCCGCCGCCTGCGCGCCATGGAGCGTGACGGCCAGCTGATCTATACCCGTCGCGGCACCTATGCCCCGGTGGACAAGTTGGACCTCGTCCTAGGCCGCATCAGTGGCCATCGCGACGGTTTCGGCTTCCTGATTCCGGACGACGGCAGCGATGATCTGTTTCTGAGTCCGGCGCAGATGCGCCTGGTCTTCGATGGCGACCGCGCCCTGGCGCGGGTGTCCGGGCTGGACAGGCGCGGAAGACGTGAAGGTGCCATCGTCGAGGTGATCGCCCGGGCCCATGAGTCCATCGTCGGGCGCTACTACGAGGAGAGCGGCATCGGCTTCGTGGTCGCCGACAATCCGAAGATCCAGCAGGAGGTCCTGGTCACTCCGGGGCGCAATGGCGGTGCCAAGCAGGGCCAGTTCGTCGAGGTGAAAATCACCCACTGGCCGACACCACGCTTCCAGCCCCAGGGCGACGTGGTCGAAGTGGTCGGCAATTACATGGCGCCGGGCATGGAAATCGATGTGGCCCTGCGCAGCTACGACATTCCCCATGTCTGGCCCGAGGCGGTGCTCAAGGAGGCGGGCAAGCTCAAGCCGCAGGTCGAGGAAAAGGACAAGGAGCAGCGCATCGATTTGCGTCATCTGCCCTTCGTCACCATCGACGGCGAGGATGCGCGCGATTTCGACGATGCCGTCTATTGCGAGAAGAGCGGCGGCAGTTGGCGCCTGTTCTCCGGTGGCTGGAAGCTCTATGTCGCCATCGCCGACGTGTCCCACTACGTCAAGGTGGGGTCGGCGCTGGACGCCGAGGCCCAGGTGCGCGGCAATTCGGTGTATTTCCCCGAGCGGGTCATTCCGATGCTGCCGGAGGAGCTGTCCAACGGTCTCTGTTCGCTCAATCCGCAGGTCGATCGCCTGGCCATGGTCTGCGAGATCAGCCTCTCCAAGACCGGCAAGATGCTCGACTACCAGTTTTACGAGGCGGTCATCCATTCCCATGCGCGCCTGACCTACAACAAGGTCAGCGCCATGCTCGAACACCCCAAGAGCGGCGAGGGCAAGGCCCTGCGCGATGAGTACAAGGGCGTGCTGCCCCATCTCAAGCAGCTCTATGCCCTCTACCAGGTGCTGCTGGCCGCGCGTCATGAGCGCGGCGCCATCGACTTCGAGACCCAGGAGACGCGGATCATCTTCGGCGCCGGGCGCAAGATCGCCGAGATCCGTCCGACCGAGCGCAATGACGCGCACAAGCTGATCGAGGAGTGCATGCTGGCCGCCAACGTGGCCACCGCCGCCTTCATGCAGAAGCACGAAATTCCGGCGCTGTACCGGGTGCACGACGGCCCGCCGCCGGAGCGCCTGGAGAAGCTCAAGGCCTTTCTCACCGAGTTGGGCTTGTCGCTGCAGCGCGGCAAGGCCAAGGACGCCCCTTCGCCGAAGGACTACCAGGCGCTGCTTGAGCGCATTCGTGGCCGGGCCGACTACCACCTGATCCAGACGGTGATGCTGCGCTCGCTCAGTCAGGCGGTCTACAGCGCCGACAATCACGGCCACTTCGGTCTCAACTATGACGCCTACGCTCACTTCACCTCGCCGATCCGCCGCTATCCGGATCTGTTGATCCATCGCGCCATTCGCAGCGTGATTCGCTCCAAGCAGGAGACACCGCACGTCAGGCGCGCCGGTGCGCCGAGCATGCCCAGGGCGCGCATCTATCCCTACGACGAGCCGACCCTCGAGCAGTTGGGCGAGCAGTGCTCGATGTCCGAGCGGCGCGCCGACGAGGCGACCCGTGACGTGGTCAACTGGCTCAAGTGCGAGTTCATGCAGGACCGCGTCGGCGAGACCTTCCCCGGGGTGATCACCGCGGTGACCGGCTTCGGCCTGTTCGTCGAGTTGACCGATATCTACGTCGAGGGCCTGGTGCATGTCACCGCCCTGCCGGGTGACTACTACCATTTCGATCCGGTGCACCACCGTCTGGCCGGCGAGCGCAGCGGCAAGAGCTTCCGCCTCGGCGACAGCGTCGCGGTCAAGGTCATGCGGGTGGATCTGGATGAGCGCAAGATCGATTTCGAGCTGGTCCAGGGCGGCGCCGATACGGCGCGCGCGGACAAGCGCGGGGGTGCCGGGGAGCAGCCGAAGGAGCGCCGCGGGCGTCGCTCGGAAGCCGCCGGCCCCGCCAATGCCGATGTGCAGAAGAGCCGGGAAGTGAAGAAGGCCCTGCTCGCCGATTCCAAGGCCAAGGCCGCTAAGGGGCGCGGGGGCAAGGCCGAGGCGGGCAAGACTGTGAGCAAGGCCGGCAAGTCGCGCAAGGCCTCGACCAAAGCGGAAGGCTCGAGCGGCTCCGGCGGCCCGCGCAAGCGCAAGGCCAAGCCATGAGTCCGTTGGAGAAGGTCTTTGGCGTGCATGCCGTGGAGGCCTTGCTGCGCCATCATCCCAAGCGCGTCAAGCAGGTCTGGCTGGCCGAGGGGCGCAGCGACCCGCGGGTGCAGGCGCTGCTCGAGTTGGCTGCCGATGCCCGGGTCGCGGTCGGCCAGTGCGAGCGTCGCGAGATGGATGCCTGGGTCGAGGGGGTGCATCAGGGCGTGGTGGCCGAGGTCAGCCCCAGTCAGGTGTGGGGCGAGGCCATGCTCGAGGAGTTGCTCGACCGCGCCGAAGGGCCGCCGCTGCTGCTGGTGCTCGATGGGGTGACCGACCCGCACAACCTCGGCGCCTGCCTGCGCACGGCCGACGCGGCCGGCGCCCTGGCTGTGATAGTGCCCAAGGACAAGTCCGCCAGCCTCAATGCCACGGTGCGCAAGGTGGCCTGCGGGGCCGCCGAAGTGGTGCCGCTGGTGGCGGTGACCAACCTGGCGCGCAGCCTGGAAAAGCTTCAGCAGCGCGGCCTGTGGGTGGTGGGCACCGCCGGCGAGGCCGAGCAGGAGCTCTATCAGCAGGATCTGACCGGGCCGACCGTGCTGATCATGGGCGCCGAGGGCAAGGGTATGCGCCGCCTGACCCGCGAGCACTGCGACTACCTGGTGCGCCTGCCCATGGCCGGCAGCGTCAGCAGTCTCAACGTCTCGGTGGCGGCCGGCGTCTGCCTGTTCGAGGCGCTGCGCCAGCGTCGGGCCGCGTCCGCGTCGCGTTGAGCGGCGCCGGCGGTGCCCAGGGCTGTGTTCAAATAATCACCAGCGCGCCTTGCGTGCCTCGGGGCGCTTCTCTAGAATGGCGCCCCTTGCTGTGACGGCAGGCGTTTGCGCGCCTTCGCTTCGGCAAGTTCCCTAGAGTCATTCACTCCTTGCCTGACCGCGCCACGTGGCAGGCTACAACCCGTAAGGAGCATTTATGCGTCATTACGAAATCATCTTTCTGGTTCACCCGGACCAGAGCGAGCAAGTCGGCGGCATGGTCGAGCGTTACACCAAGCTGATCGAAGAAGACGGCGGCAAGATCCACCGCCTGGAAGACTGGGGCCGTCGTCAGCTGGCTTATGCCATCAACAACGTCCACAAGGCACACTACGTGATGCTCAACGTCGAGTGCACCGGCAAGGCCCTGGCCGAGCTGGAAGACAACTTCCGCTACAACGATGCCGTGATCCGTAACCTGGTCATCCGTCGCGACGAAGCCGTCACCGGCCCGTCCGAGATGCTCAAGGCCGAAGAAAATCGCAGCGAGCGCCGCGAGCGTCGTGACCGTCCTGAAAGCGCCGAGTCGGCTGACAGCGATGACAGCGACAGCAGCGACAGCGCTGACGAGTAATCCACGGATCTATTGAGGAGCCAATCACATGGCACGTTTCTTCCGTC
>JBFHKK010000248.1:0-4785 GCA_041595475.1 Pseudomonas sp.
CTTGCCCTGGTCTTCGGCGCGCAGGGCCAGGACGATCGAGCGGCCGTGCTTGTCCTGCTCGCCCAGCTCCTTCAGGTAAGGCGCCTTGCCACTGGCGAGGAAATCGCGGAATACCTGGTAGTCGTCGAACACATAGAGCTTGTCCTCGCTGCGTACCTGGTACCAGTCTTCGTTGTTCGGCGAAGCGGCAGGGGCGGGGGTGACGCCTTGGAGGCTGCAGCCAGTCAGCGAGGCGGCCAGCAGGGCCAGGGCGAGGGGGTTGCGGATGAAGCGTAGGGTCATGGCGAGATTCCTCCTGAGGATGGCGGAGAATCTGCCCGATAAAGATGACGCTTCGATGACGATTACATGAGCGTTGGGTGACAGCGCAGGGTTGCGGGGGGCGAGCCTTGCCGGCCGGCCCCCGCGTTTGCCGTCAGAGACGCTTGGCCTCGAGGATCAGCACCGGCTGCAGCGGCACGTTCTGATGGCCGGCGCGATTGCCGGTGGGTACCTGGGCGATCTTGTCGACCACCTCCATGCCGCGCACCACCTTGCCGAACACCGCGTAGCCGAAGTCGCGGCTGCCGTGGTCGAGGAAGGCGTTGTCCTTGTGGTTGATGAAGAACTGGCTGGTGGCCGAGTCGCGCACCTGGGTGCGGGCCATGGCGAGGGTGCCGCGCACGTTGTGCAGGCCGTTGTCCGCCTCGTTCTTGATCGGCGCGCGGGTCGGCTTCTGCTGCATCTCGGCATCGAAGCCGCCACCCTGGATCATGAAGCCGGGTATCACCCGGTGGAACTGGGTGCCGTCGTAGTGGCCGGCCTCGACGTAGGCGAGGAAGTTCTCCACGCTGACCGGCGCCTTCTGCGCCTCCAGTTCGATCTCGATTTCACCGGCGCTGGTGTTGAGCAATACCTTGGGGTTCTCCGCGGCCAGCAGGCTGCCGGCGAAGACCAGGGAGCAGGCGGCGAGGGCGAGTTTCTTCAACATGCTTGGGTTTCCTTGCAGGTGGGCGTGAAGGCGGCTTGCTCGACCTCCTCGAGGAAGGCCAGCAGGCTGCTGTTGAACAGCTGCGGTTGGTCCATGGGCGTGGCGTGGCGCGAGTTCTCGATCACCAGCAGGCGCGCGTTGGGCATTTCCCTGACGTACTGCTCCTTGAGCGAAACCGGCGTGTAATCGCGATCGGCCGTGACCACCAGGGTAGGACAGTGGATGCGCTCCAGGTGTTCCCGCACGCCCCAGCCGATGATGGCGTCGAGGCTGGCCAGGTAGGCGCGCTTGTCGTTCTGCGGCCAGCGCTCCTCGATCTTGGCGCGCAGCTCGGCCTGCTCGGGGTGAGGGAACAGCATGCGGCCCAGGGCCTTGGACAGCGCTTCCAGGCTGAGCAGGCGGGAGAATAGCCAGCGCTTGCCCAGTTGCAGGTAGTCGCTGGCGCTCTTGGGCTTGATCTCCGGGCCGCTGTTGACTATGCACAGGCTCTTGAGCAGTTCGGGGCGGTCCACCGCCAGCTGAAAACCGATCATCCCGCCCATGGAAATGCCCACCAGGTGCACCGGCTCGAGCTCAAGGTGTTCGATCAGCGCCGCCACGTCCGCGGCGAAATCGCTCATCTGATAGCGCTGGCGCGGCTTGGCGGAGCGGCCATGGCCGCGCACGTCGAGGGCGATCACCCGATAGTGGGCGGCCAGCGCCGGAATCTGGTATTCCCAGTCGCGGGTGCTCGAGCCCAGTCCGTGCACCAGCACCAGCGGCGCCCCTTGACCGTATTGCTCGTAATGCAGTTGGCAACCATCGTTGTCGAAGTAGGACATGCAAACTCCTTATGCGTAGGTGGCGAGGATAGGCGGGCATTATCCACCGCGGCCGCGGCGAATGCGACGCCCGCAGAACTCGCTTAGGGACAGTATTGGGGCTTCAGCCTTCGGCATCGTAGCGGCGCAGCAGTTCGACCAGGATCTGGGTGGCCGGGCCCAGTGTCTTGTCCTTGTTCGAGTACAGGTAGAACTGCGGGTTGCGCTGGCCGCCCTGCTCAAGCGGCAGCGGCTTGAGGCGGCCATCGGCCAGTTCGCGTTCGATCAGGTGGTGCGGCAGCCAGGCGAAACCCAGGCCGCTGCTGACGAAGGTCACCGCGGTGGCCAGGCTGCCGACGGTCCAGCGCTGTTCGGCGCCGAGCCAGCCGGAGTCGCGTGGCTGCAGGCGCCCGGTGTCGCGGGTCACCACCTGCATCTGGCTTTCCAGGTCCTGATAACTCAGCGGCCGCTGCAGGCGGTGCAGCGGATGATCGGGGTGGGCGACCGCGATGAATTCCACCCGGCTCAGCTCGGCGCCCAGGTAGCCGGTGATCGTCAGGCCGCTGATGGCCAGGTCGGCGGTGCCCTCGGTCAGCACCTCCTCGACCCCGGAGAGCACCTCTTCGCGCAGGCGCACCCGGCAGCCGCGACTCTGCGGCATGAAGGCGCTCAGGGCGCGCACCAGCGGGGCGCTGGGGTAGGCGGCATCCACCACCAGGCGTACCTCGGCCTCCCAGCCCTGTTCCATGTGGTGGGCCAGGTCTTCCAGCTGGCTGGCCTGCTTGACCAGCTGTCGCGAGCGCCGCAGCAATACCTCGCCGGCCTCGGTGAGGACCGCCTTGCGCCCGTCGATGCGCAGCAGCGGCACCCCGAGCTGCTCCTGCATGCGCGCCACCGTGTAGCTGACCGAGGACTGCGAGCGGTGCAGTGCCTCGGCGGCCTGGGCGAATCCGCCCTGATCGACCACCGCCTGCAGGGTGCGCCATTGATCGAGGGTCACGCGGGGCGCTTTCATGTTGCTCTCCCGTTGCTGTCCGTGGGCCGGCTGTTTTCCTAAACTGGTGGTCATTCGAAGGAGACCATCCGATGAACTACCTCTGTTGCGTGCTCTTGCTCCTGCTGCCGCTGAGTGCCTTTGCCTACCCGATCGAGCTGGAGCAGCACGTCAGTGGCGTCGAGGTTACGGCCACCACCCAGGATATTGGCCATGACCTGGGGGCGCTGTTGTTGCACAACGCAGGTTCGGTCTCGGCCGATTGCCGCGCCATCTTTCGCAATGGTCCGGAAACCCCGCAGGTGCGTCAGGTGCGACTGGCGCCGGATCAGCGCGGCAACCTGACGGTGAAGTTCGGCCGTACCGTGGTGCGCCTGCGCATCGAGCTGGTCTGCGAGCCCGGCTAGCGCTGGCGACCTTCTGTAGGCTAGCGCGCACCGCCGGTTAGATCAAATAAGTGGATTGGTTTTCCCGATATTTTGCGTTTTTTAATCGTTAGATTGGTAGATAGTCTCTGTTCCATCGCAATCAGTCACCCACCCGATGGAGTACAGAGCATGGCGAACGTCCTGGTCATTGAAAGCAGCGCCCGGCAACAGGGTTCGATTTCCCGCAACCTCACCGCACAGTTCCTCGCGCGCTGGCAGGCGGCCCACCCCGCAGATGTGATCAGGGTGCGCGACCTGGCTGCCGAGCCGGTTCCGCATCTGGACGATCTGCTCTTGAGCGCCTGGATGACCCCGGCCGAGCAACACGGCGCCGCGCAGCAGGCGGCACTGGCACGCTCCGATGCCTTGACCGCGGAACTGCTGGAGGCCGACGTGCTGGTGCTGGCCGCACCCATGTACAACTTCGCGATTCCCAGCACCCTGAAGGCCTGGCTCGATCATGTGCTGCGCGCCGGGGTGACCTTCAAGTACGGCGAGAATGGTCCCCAGGGCCTGCTGCGCAACAAGCGCGCCTTCGTACTGACCGCGCGCGGCGGCCTCTATGCCGGTAGCAGCCTGGACCACCAGGAGCCCTATCTGCGCCAGGCTCTGGGATTCATCGGTATCGAGGCGGTGCAGTTCATCCATGCCGAGGGCCTCAACATGGGCGAAGAGCTCATGGCTCAGGGCCTTGCCCGCGCCGAGGCCCGCTTGGCCGAAGTGGCCTGAGGGGGCAGGCGCCAGCCATAAGCAACCCAGGGTTTTTCGTCGGGACCCTGGGCCCGCCGCCAGTATCCGCTCGACATCCCCGCCCTCTCGGGAGATTATCCGCGCCCATGCCGCGCGCGCTATCGGGGGTGTCCTTATATCGAGATGCCCTCCGCGTTTGTGCGTGCAGCTAGTGAGTAATGCGGCGATTTCTCGGTCGTTCGCAGCAGTTGAGGCCTTGGCGGGGCCGGAGGTAAGGCGGTGGATCTGGCGACCTTGATTGGTCTGGTGGGCGCCCTGATCGTGATCGGGGCGGCCATCATCCTGGGGGCCTCGAGCGAGGTGTTCTTCAACGTGCCCTCGCTGCTGATCGTGGTGGTGGGCAGCCTGTTCGTGGTGCTGGTGAAGTTCAGCTTTGGCCAGTTCTTCGGCGCCTTCAAGGTGGTGGCCAGGGCCTTCCGCTTCCGCCTGCCCTCGGTGGAAGACTGCATCACCGACATGGTCGATATTGCCCAGGTGGCGCGCAAGCAGGGCGTGCTGGCCCTGGAGGGGCGCGAGTTCAGTTCGCCGTTCCTGGCTGCCGGCGTGCAGTTGATGATCGACGGCCAGGGCCAGGAGACCATTCGCACCTTTCTCGAGAAGGAGCGGGTGCTGACCCTGGAGCGCAACCGTGAGGGCGCCAAGGTGTTCTCGGCCATGGGCGATGTCGGTCCGGCCATGGGCATGATCGGCACCCTGGTCGGCCTGGTGCAGATGCTCTCGAACATGGAAGACCCCAAGTCCATCGGCCCGGCCATGGCGGTGGCGCTGCTGACCACCCTGTACGGGGCGATGATGGCGACCATGATCTGCCTGCCGCTGGCCGACAAGCTGAGCCTGCGCAGC
>JBFHKK010000249.1:0-4731 GCA_041595475.1 Pseudomonas sp.
AGTGCGCTGGTCGTCCTGCAACATCTTCTCCACCCAGGACCAGGCCGCTGCCGCCATCGCCGCCGCCGGCATCCCGGTGTTCGCCTGGAAGGGCGAGACCGAGGCCGAGTACGAGTGGTGCATCGAGCAGACCATCCTCAAGGATGGCCAGCCGTGGGACGCCAACATGATCCTCGACGACGGCGGCGACCTGACCCAGATCATCCATGACAAGTACCCGGCGATGCTGGACAGGATCCACGGCATCACCGAGGAAACCACCACAGGCGTGCATCGCCTGCTCGACATGCTCAAGGCCGGCACCCTGAGAGTCCCGGCGATCAACGTCAACGACTCGGTGACCAAGAGCAAGAACGACAACAAGTACGGTTGCCGCCACAGCCTCAACGACGCGATCAAGCGCGGCGTCGACCATCTGCTGGCCGGCAAGCAGGCGCTGGTGATCGGTTATGGCGACGTCGGCAAGGGCTCGGCCCAGTCGCTGCGCCAGGAAGGCATGATCGTCAAGGTCAGCGAAATCGACCCGATTTGCGCCATGCAGGCCTGCATGGACGGCTTCGAGCTGGTTTCGCCCTACAAGAACGGCCTCAACGACGGCAGCGAAGCCAGCGTCGACGCCGACCTGTTGGGCAAGATCGACCTGATCGTCACCACCACCGGCAACGTCAACGTCTGCGACGCCGGCATGCTCAAGGCCCTGAAGAAGCGCGCCGTGGTCTGCAACATCGGCCACTTCGACAACGAGATCGATACCGCCTTCATGCGCGCCCACTGGGCCTGGGAAGAGGTCAAGCCGCAGGTGCACAAGATCCACCGCACAGGCCTGGTACTCGACCCGCTCAACGACGACTACCTGATCCTGCTGGCCGAGGGTCGCCTGGTCAACCTGGGCAACGCCACCGGCCACCCGAGCCGGATCATGGACGGCTCCTTCGCCAACCAGGTGCTGGCGCAGATCCACCTGTTCGGTGCCCGCTTCGCCGACCTGCCGGCCGCGCAGAAGGCCGAACGCCTGTGCGTGGAAGTGCTGCCGAAGAAGCTCGACGAGGAAGTGGCCCTGGAAATGGTCAAGGGCTTCGGTGGCGTGGTCACCCGGCTGACCCCCAAGCAGGCCGAATACATCGGTGTGACCGTGGAAGGCCCGTTCAAGCCCGACAGCTACCGCTACTGATACTGTCGTCCGTCGGCTGGCTCGGCCGCATAGCGGTCCAAGCCAGCCGCCCAATCAACCTGTGCCGGGTTACGCCTTCGGCTGGCCCGGTCGACGGAATAGCATCATGAGTCAAGAACGCAGCTACAGCTTCGAATTCTTCCCGGCGAAGACCGAAGCCGGGCATGAGAAACTGCTGCAGACCGCCCGCGAGTTGGCCGGTTACAACCCGCATTTCTTCTCCTGCACCTACGGTGCCGGCGGCTCGACCCGCGACCGCACCCTCAGCACCGTGTTGCAACTGGACGGCGAGGTGCGGGTCCCCACCGCCCCGCACCTGTCTTGCGTAGGCGACAACAAGGCCGAACTGCGCGAGTTGCTCAACCTCTACAAGAACGCCGGGATCAAGCGCATCGTCGCCCTGCGCGGCGACCTGCCCTCGGGCATGGGCATGGCCAACGGCGAGTTGCGCTATGCCAACGAGCTGGTCAGCTTCATCCGCGAGGAAACCGGCGCGCACTTCAGTATCGAGGTGGCAGCCTACCCGGAGATGCACCCGCAAGCGCGCAACTTCGAGGCCGACATCGCCAACTTCGTGCGCAAGGCCAAGGCCGGCGCCAGCAGCGCCATCACCCAGTATTTCTACAATGCCGACAGCTACTTCTATTTCGTCGAGCGGGTGCGCCGCTTCGGCGTGGACATTCCCATAGTCCCCGGCATCATGCCGATCACCAACTACAGCAAGCTGGCGCGCTTCTCCGACGCCTGCGGCGCGGAGATTCCGCGTTGGATCCGCAAGCAGCTGGAAGCCTACGGCGACGATAGCGACAGCATCCGCGCCTACGGCGAACAGGTCGTCAGCGAACTCTGCGAACGCCTGCTCGAGGGCGGCGCGCCGGGCCTGCACTTCTACACCATGAACCTGGCCGGCCCCAGCCTGGCGATCTGGAACAACCTCAGACTGCCGCGCTGAGGCACGCGGCCGGGCGGTCGCCGGCGACCGCTCGGCCGATTCTGGCAGCCGATCGCCGCCTGCAACTTTTCTCCCTGCCACTGGCGGCGTAGGCTCGGGCCATGCCGTCAGCAATACCCTCGATCCTGCTTGCCGCCCTTATCGCCGGCCTGAGCGTTGGCGCTCAAGCCGCGCCGCTGCGCATCGTCAGCGAAGCCTGGGCGCCCTACATCTACGAGGAGCAGGGCGAGCTGCGCGGGCTGGACTACGAGGTGGCGCGCACGGTGCTGCAGCGTCTGAAGGTCGAGGTCGAGTGGCAACTGATGCCCTGGAAGCGCTGCCTGCTGGCGGTCGAGCAGGACCAGGCCGAGGCGATTCTGGATATCTTCAAGACCGACGAGCGCCTGGCCACCTTCCTGTACCCTGGCGAGCCGCTCTCGGAAATCGAGTTCGTGCTCTTCTACGCCAAGCAGCAGCCCCATAGCTTCGCCAGCCTGAAGGATCTCAAGGGGCTCAAGATCGGCGTCTCGCCCGGTTACTGGTATGCCAACCGCGCGTTTCGCGAATCCACCGAATTCGAGCGCGAGCTGGCGCCCAGCCATGCAGCCAACTTCGGCAAGCTGCTGCGCCAGCGCGTCGACCTGGTGATCAACGACCGCCGCGCCGGCAGCTTCCTGCTCAAGGAAATGGCCCTGGACCAGACGATCGACCATCACCCGCGCATCGTCAGCCGCGACCGCCTGTACCTGGGCCTGCGCCGCAGCGCCGGCCTGGATGAACTGGCACGGCGCTTCACCGAGGAGCTGCGCCGCTTCAAGACCGAGCCGGGCTACCAGGCCCTGGTCGCCCACTACGAGGGGCTGTTGGCGGCCGGCAGCGACAGCCCGGAGGCTGCACCCGCGCAGGCCACGCCCTAGGCCACCACCTGGTAGCTGGGCACATAGGCCGCGCCGCCGGGCAGCTTCATCCGCTGCTGATCGACGAAGGCCTGCAGCAGGCGCTCCAGCGGGCGCATGATGCTCTGGTCGCCGGTGATCCTGTAGGGCCCGAACTGTTCGATCAGGCGAATGCCCTGAACCTTGACGTTGCCCGCGACTATGCCGGAGAAGGCCCGCCGCAGCTGCGCCGCCAGCTCATGCACCGGCTGCTCGCGGGTCAGGTTGAGCGCGGCCATGTTCTCGTGAGTGGGTTCGAAGGGACGCTGAAAACTCTCGTCGATCTTCAACAGCCAGTTGAAATGGTAGGCATCGTTCTGCGCCCGCCTGAAGGCCGTGACGCCCTTGATCCCCTGTGCCATCGCCCGGGCCACCCGCACCGGATCGTCGGGGATCAACTGATAGCGCGCCTGCGCCTGGGGCCCCAGGGTGGCGCCGACGAAGGCGTCGAGCTGTTCCAGATAGGCGCTGGCGCTGGCCGGGCCGGTGAGGATCAGGGGAAACGGCAGCTCGGCATTGTCCGGATGGGTCAGAATGCCCAGCAGGTAGAGCATTTCCTCGGCGGTGCCGGCGCCGCCGGGGAAGATCACGATGCCGTGGCCGACGCGGACGAAGGCCTCCAGGCGCTTTTCGATATCGGGCAGGATGACCAGCTCGTTGACGATCGGATTGGGCGCCTCGGCGGCGATGATGCCGGGCTCGGTCAACCCCAGATAACGCCCGCCGACGTAGCGCTGCTTGGCGTGGGCGATGGTCGCGCCCTTCATCGGCCCCTTCATCACCCCGGGCCCGCAACCGGTGCAGACGTCGAGGCCGCGCAGGCCCAGCTCGTGGCCGACGCTCTTGGTGTAGTCATATTCTTCGCGGCTGACCGAATGCCCGCCCCAGCACACGACTATGTTCGGCTCCACCCCCGGGCGCAGGGTGCGGGCATTGCGCAACAGGTGAAACACGTAGTCGGTGATGCCCTGGGAGCTGTCGAAGTCGACCCGCTTGTTCTCCAGCTCGCTCTGGGTGTAGACGATGTCGCGCAGGGCGCTGAAGAGCATCTCCCGGGTGCTGGCGATCATCTCGCCGTCGACGAAGGCATCGGCCGGCGCATTCAGCAGTTCCAGGCGGATGCCCCTGTCCTGCTGGTGGATCAACACCTCGAAGTCCGGGTAGGCCTCTAGGATGGTCTTGGCGTTGTCGCTCAGCGAGCCGATATTGAGGATCGCCAGGGCACACTGGCGAAACAGCCCGTAGACGCTGCCGGAGCCGGTTTCGCGCAGGCGCTGCACCTCGCGCTGGGACAGGGTTTCCAGGCTTCCCCTGGGTGATACCGAGGCGTTGATCGTACTTCTTCTGGCCATTCAGGCGCTCCATGGTGGTCATCACGTCAAGCTCTGCAGACTCGATCATTCAGTCCACTTATAGCTTATGCCGCTTGTAGCCGGCCACGGTAGCGGCCACGCAGGCGGCACACCCGGAACAAAATCGCGCCGCCGGGCAGCGGGGGGTCGCATGTCGCCGGCGCTCTGTTATACTCGGGCTTCCCCGCCAGGCTTGCGCCCGGATGTTGGCCCCCAGCGGTCAGCAGTACCGGTCGGGATTGCGCGCTCCACGCCGCGATTCAAGCCAGGCAATACACCCCACAGGGCCTCGCCCTCACTAGACAGGATTGCACATGTCCTTTGCCTCCCTCGGTCTCTCCG
>JBFHKK010000250.1:0-4722 GCA_041595475.1 Pseudomonas sp.
CAGTTCGAGTCACGGCTCAAGACCATGGAAAAGTCCGGCCTGGTCTACAAGACCAGCCTGCGCGAAGACCATGAGCGTCACCTCTGGCTGCCGGAGGTCGAACTCATCTCCCATGGCAACTCCAGCTATATCACCTTCAACCGCGATTTCTTCTCCAGCAACGACTACAAGACGGTCACCAGCCTGGGTGCCCAACTCAACAGTCTGCTCGAGGAAGGCGCCTATGTTCAGCGCGGCGAGCGTAAGAAGCCGGTCACCTCTTTCAAGGAGGCGCTCAACTGGCTGATGAGCGAAAGCACCAAGCGCCACAGCATCCAGCGCTACAAGGGGCTGGGTGAAATGAATCCGGATCAGTTGTGGGAAACCACCATGGATCCGGAAGTTCGGCGCATGCTTCAGGTGCGTATCGAGGACGCCATCGCAGCGGACCAGATCTTCAATACCTTGATGGGCGACGAAGTCGAGCCTCGCCGCGACTTTATCGAAACCAACGCTTTGGCCGTGTCCAATCTCGACGTGTAAAAACGCTGTCGAACGGACAACAAAAAACCCGCGCGTGCGGGTTTTTTGTTGTCTGCTACCGGCGCGAGAATGGCTTTACGACTGATTCGCTGTGCATGGGCTCATGGGTAGCGTCGATATAGGTACAAGCGATATTCAACGCCTCATGGACGCCGCCATTGAGAAGGCGCCCTGGTTCGCAGGCGATGACGAATGTGTGGAGCACCTTGAGCTGGGCTAGAGCCTTGCGCCCGACATAAGCCGAAAGCCCATGCACGTTTCAGTCAATCCCGCCCAGAAAAATCTATACACATGCGAAGAAATCCGGGCCTTGCAAAAAATCGGATTAAATTCAGCTGCTTAGCTAGCCAATAGGGCGTTTCTGGAAATTCTATCCACAGCTTGTCCAAGGATCCGCTCAGACGCTGCCGAGCGACTCACCGGCGATTCCATCTGCGTCAAGGGCACCGATTTCACGTTGTGTCTCAACCACCCAGGCATAGGCCCGTTCATTGAGTTCGGCGATCGCTCTGGGTCCGCTGCCTTCCGCGTGCATTACTGGCCCAATCACCACTTGAATGACGCCGGGCTTCTTGCCCCAGCCCTGCTTGGGCCAGAACTCGCCGGCGTTGTGCGCGATGGGCAGCACCGGCAGGTTGGCGTTGACGGCCAGGGCCGCTCCGCCGCGGGAGAACTTGCCAATTTGACCGGCTGGCACTCGGGTGCCTTCCGGGAAAATCAGCACCCAGGCGCCCTGCCCCAGACACTCATGCCCCTGCTTGGCGAGTTGCTTGAGCGCCGCCTTGGGGTTGCTGCGGTCGATGGCGATGGGTTTGAGCATGGCGATGGCCCAGCCGAAGAAGGGCACATAGAGCAGCTCGCGCTTGAGTACCTGGCTCAGGGGCTCGAACAGGGCCGAGAGAAACAAGGTCTCCCAGGTGCTCTGGTGTTTGGCGAGGATCACGCAGGGTTTTTCCGGGATGTTCTCCAGCCCCTTGAGCTCGTAGCCGATGCCGACCATGATCCTGGCCAGCCAGACCGCGAAGCGGCACCAACGCTGGATGACGAAGCGGTAGCGCGCACGAAACGGCAAGAAAGGCGCGACCACCACGCTGAGGATGCACCAGCAACAAGCGCTCAGCGAAAGCACCAGGTAGAAGACTAGAGTTCTGATCGTCTGCAGGGTCGACATGGAGACCTTACCGTCGCGGGCTGTGCCTGCGTTATGAGTCAAGAAGCTGGTCGGCCACGGCCGCCAGATCGTCGAATACCAGGGTGTTGGGTGGCAGGGACTTGTTCAGTGTCTGCTGCCCCTTGCCCGAGCGTACCAGCACCGGCTGGCAGCCTACCGCGCAGGCGGCTTCGAGATCGCGGCGGCTGTCGCCGACGAACCAGACCCCTTCGAGGCTGACGCCGTAGTGAGTCGCGATGGTTTTTAGCATGCCCGGGGCGGGCTTGCGACAGTCGCAAGCATCATCCGGTCCATGGGGGCAATGAACGATCAGGCCGACCTCGCCGCCCTGCTCCGCCACCAAGTGGCGCAACCGGTCATGCATGGCGTCGAGGGTCGCTTGCGGGTAATAGCCGCGCGCCAGCCCGGACTGGTTGGTGGCGACGGCGACCGTCCAGCCGCCCGTCGACAGACGGGCGATGGCTTCGATGGCGCCGGGTAGCGGGATCCACTCGGCAAGCGACTTGATGTAGGCGTCGGAGTCCTGGTTGATGACGCCGTCGCGGTCGAGAATCAGTAGTTTCATCTGCAAAAGCTTCTCGCCTGAAGAGCCCCGCCGGCCCGTCGAACGGGCGGCGGGACCAGCCTGGTCAGCCTAGCGCCGAAATATCGGCTACACCGAGGAACAGGCCACGCAACTTGGCCAGCAGCGCGTAGCGGTTGGCCCGCACGGCGGTCTCATCGGCGTTGACCAGCACCGCCTCGAAGAAGCTGTCTACCGGGTCGCGCAGGCTGGCCAGACGCTCCAGCGCCTCGCGGTAGCAACGGGCCGCAGCCATGGGTTGCACGGCCTGTTCGGCCTGGGCCACCGCCTCGGCCAGCGCTCGTTCGGCCGGCTCCTGCAGCAGCGCCGAGTCGACCGCGGCGGGTACCTGTCCGTCGAACTTGCTCAGCAGGTTCCATACCCGCTTGTTGGCCGCGGCCAGGGCTTCGGCCTCGCTGCGCGCGCGGAACGTCTGCACGGCCTGCACGCGCTGGTCGAAGTCCAGCGGCGAGTGCGGGCTGAGGGCGCGCACCGCCTGGTAGACGGCAACGTCGATGCCCTCGTCCTCGTAGCGGGCGCGCAGGCGATCGAAGACGAAGTCCAGCACCTGGACGGCCAGTCCCTCTGTCTTGAGCTTGTCGCCGAACTGCTCGATGGCGACCGCCACGGCTTCGTTCAGGTCCAGGTCCAGGCCCTTCTCGATGAGGATGCGCAGCACGCCCAGGGCCGCGCGGCGCAGGGCGTAGGGGTCCTTGCTGCCGGTCGGCAGCATGCCGATGCCGAAGATGCCGACCAGGGTGTCGAGCTTGTCGGCCAGGGCCACCGCGGCGCCGGTCAGGGTGCTCGGCAACTCGGCGCCGGCACCACGCGGCATGTATTGCTCGTTCAGCGCCAGGGCGACGTCTTCGGCCTCGCCGTCATGCTTGGCGTAGTAGTAGCCGGCGATGCCCTGCATCTCGGGGAACTCGCCGACCATCTCGCTGGCCAGGTCGCATTTGCAGAGGATGCCGGCGCGCGCCGCCCGTTCGGCGTTGCCACCGATCCGCTCGGCGATGAATGCGGCGAGCGTGGAGACGCGCTGGGCCTTCTCGTAGACCGAGCCGAGCTGAGCCTGGAACACCACGCCAGCCAGGCGCTGATTGAACTGCTCCAGCTTGTGCTTCTGGTCCTGCTTGAAGAAGAACTCGGCGTCGGTCAGGCGCGGGCGCACCACCTTTTCATTGCCGCTGATGATCTGCGCCGGGTCCTTGCTCTCGACGTTGGCCACGGTGATGAAGCGCGGCAGCAGCTTGCCGCCGTCATCCAGCAGGCAGAAATACTTCTGATTGTCCTGCATGGTGGTGATCAGGGCTTCCTGGGGCACGGCGAGGAAGCGTTCCTCGAAGGCGCAGACCAACGGCACCGGCCACTCGACCAGGGCGGTGACTTCATCGAGCAGGTCCGCCGGCACTATGGCGCGGCCCTGCTGCTCGGCGGCCAGCGTGGCCACGCGCTCGGCGATCAGCGCGCGGCGCTCGGCGAAATCGGCCAGCACATAGGCGCTGCGCAAATCCTCCAGGTAGGTGGCCGGCGAGCTGATGCGCACCTTGGCCGGACTGTGGAAGCGATGGCCGCGGGATTCGCGGCCGGCCTTCTGGGCCAGGATCTCGCAGTCGATCACATTGTCGCCGAACAGCATCACCAGCCACTGGGTCGGGCGCACGAACTCGTCGCGGCGCGCCGCCCAGCGCATGCGCTTGGGAATCGGCAGCTCGTTGAGCGAGGCTTCGACGATCGCCGGCAGCAGGGCGCTGGCCGGTTGCCCGGGAATGCGCTGGGTATAGCGCAGCTTGGGGCCGCTGCGGTCGATTTCGGCCAGATCCACCCCGCATTTCTTGGCGAAGCCCAGGGCCGCCTGGGTCGGTTGGCCTTCGGCGTTGAAGGCGGCCTGCAGCGGCGGGCCGTCGAGGGTGTTGCTGCGATCGGGCTGCTGGGTCGCCAGCCGCTCGATCTGCACCGCAAGGCGCCGTGGCGCGGCGTAGAAGCGGCTGGCCTGGTAGTCCAGGCCGGCGGCCCGCAGGCCTTTTTCGATGCCGGCGAGGAAGGCCTCGCCGAGGCTCTTCAGGGCTTTCGGCGGCAGCTCTTCGGTGCCCAGTTCGACGAGGAAATCCAATGCACTCATTCTGCAGCCTCCAGCTTGGCCAGTACTTCGTCACGCAGTTCGGGGGTGGCCATGGGGAAGCCGAGTTTGCGTCGCGCCTGCAGGTAGCTCTGGGCCACGGCGCGGGCCAGGGTGCGCACGCGCAGGATGTAGCGCTGGCGCTCGGTCACCGAGATGGCGCGGCGGGCGTCGAGCAGGTTGAAGGTGTGCGAGGCCTTGAGCACCATCTCGTAGGTGGGCAGCGGCAACTCCAACTCGATCAGGCGGTTGGCTTCGCTCTCGTAGAAGTCGAACAGATCGAACAGCTTGTCGACATTGGCGTGCTCGAAGTTGTAGGTGGACTGCTCCACCTCGTTCTGGTGGAAC
>JBFHKK010000251.1:0-4716 GCA_041595475.1 Pseudomonas sp.
GCGGCCTGCTCCGGCGTGATGGCGAGGCGAAGTTGCAGCCAAGGCATGGAAGTCCCTCTTGAGCCGTCTGGTTGCCGGCCCGGTTGCCGGGCTGGCGCATTTGGCGGGCAAGCTTACGCGAGGGGCGGTTTGGCTGCCAGTCCGCTGGTGAGGCGCAAACGACGAGGGCCGCCCATTGGCGGCCCTCGTCTGGCAGGCGGCAGTGGCTCAGTGCTTGTCCAGGCCCAGCTTCTTCTCCAGGTAGTGAATGTTCACCCCTCCCTTGCAGAAGCCCTTGTCGCGCACCAGTTGGCGGTGCAGCGGGATATTGGTCTTGATGCCGTCGACCACGATCTCTTCCAGGGCGTTGCGCATGCGCGCCAGCGCCTCGTCACGGCTGGCGCCGTAGGTGATCAGCTTGCCGATCAGCGAGTCGTAGTTCGGCGGCACTGTGTAGCCGCTGTACAGGTGCGAGTCGACCCGCACGCCAAAGCCGCCGGGGGCATGGAAGTGCTTGACCTTGCCCGGGCAGGGCATGAAGTTGTCGGGGTCTTCGGCGTTGATCCGGCATTCCAGGGCATGGCCGCGGATCACCACGTCTTCCTGCTTGATCGACAGCTTGTTGCCCGCGGCGATGCTGAGCATCTCCTTGACGATGTCGACGCCGGTGACCATCTCGGTGACCGGGTGCTCGACCTGTACGCGGGTGTTCATCTCGATGAAGTAGAAGTTGCCGTCCTCGTAGAGGAACTCGAAGGTGCCGGCGCCGCGGTAGCCGATCTCGATGCAGGCGTTGACGCAGCGGTCGAGGACCTGGGCGCGCGCCCGCTCATCGATGAACGGGGCCGGGGCTTCTTCCAGGACCTTCTGGTGGCGGCGCTGCAGCGAGCAGTCGCGGTCGCCCAGGTGGATGGCGTTGCCCTGGCCGTCGGACAGCACCTGGACTTCCACGTGGCGCGGATTGCCGAGGAACTTCTCCAGATAGACCATCGGGTTGCCGAACACCGCACCGGCCTCGCTGCGGGTCAGCTTGGCCGACTTGATCAGGTCCTCTTCCTTGTGCACCACGCGCATGCCGCGACCACCGCCGCCGCCGGCGGCCTTGATGATCACCGGGTAGCCGACTTCACGGGCGATCGCCAGGGCGGTCTCCTCGTCTTCCGGCAGCGGGCCGTCGGAGCCGGGAACCACCGGTACGCCGGATTTGATCATGGCCTCCTTGGCCGAGACCTTGTCGCCCATCAGGCGGATGGTCTCGGCGCGCGGGCCGATGAAGGCGAAACCGGAGTTCTCCACCTGTTCGGCGAAGTCGGCGTTTTCCGCGAGGAAGCCGTAGCCGGGGTGGATGGCGGTGGCACCCGTGACTTCGGCGGCGCTGATGATCGCCGGGATGTTCAGGTAAGAGTGGGCGCCGGAGGCCGGGCCTATGCAGACCGATTCGTCGGCCAGGGCCAGGTGCATCAGCTCGCGGTCGGCGGTGGAGTGCACCGCCACTGTCTTGATGCCCAATTCCTTGCAGGCGCGCAGGATGCGCAGGGCAATCTCGCCGCGGTTGGCGATCAGAACTTTTTCCAACATCGAGGCTCTCCCCGGTTCAAACTATGGTGAACAGGGGCTGATCGTATTCCACCGGCTGGCCGTTCTCGCCCAGGATGGATTCGATCACGCCGCTGGTTTCGGCCTCGATGTGGTTCATCATCTTCATGGCTTCGACGATGCAGAGAATGTCGCCCTTCTTCACGCTCTGGCCGACTTCGACGAAGTTGCCCGAGGTCGGCGAGGCGGCGCGATAGAAGGTGCCCACCATGGGCGAGCGCACCACTGTGCCGTTCAGTTTGGGCGCGGCCGGTGCAGCTGCTTCGGCGGCGGGGGCTGCGGCAGCAGCAGGGGCGGCGGGTGCGGGCGGCGGTGCGGGCATGTAGGCCGGCTGCTGGTAGGCCGGCTGCTTGCTGTGCCGGCTGATGCGCACGGACTCTTCGCCTTCGCGAATCTCCAGTTCATCGATGCCGGACTCTTCCAGCAGTTCGATCAGCTTCTTGACTTTACGGATATCCATGGTGGCGCAGCTCCAGGGTGAGGTCAGGATCGTTCAAGTTGTTCGAGCGCGGCCTCCAGGGCCAGGCGGTAACCGCTGGCGCCCAGGCCGCAGATCACCCCTACCGCGACGTCGGAAAAGTAGGAGTGATGGCGGAATGCTTCACGCTTGTGCACGTTGGACAGGTGAACTTCGATGAATGGGATGCTCACCGCCAGCAAGGCGTCACGTAGGGCGACGCTGGTATGGGTGAATGCGGCGGGATTGATCAGGATAAAGTCGACACCTTCGGCCTTCGCGGCGTGAATGCGCTCGATCAGCTCGTACTCGGCGTTGCTTTGCAGGTAGAGCAGATGGTGGCCGGCGTCACGGGCGCGGCGCTCCAGATCGAGGTTGATCTGCTCCAGGGTGGTGGCGCCATAGACGCCCGGCTCGCGCGTGCCCAGCAGGTTGAGGTTGGGGCCGTGCAGTACCAGCAGGGTGGCCATGATGCGGGTTCCTTAAATGTCCAGGGCTGCGCGGGACTATGCAGGAGAGCCTCGCAGGCTGTCTAGTTTTAGGACGTAACCAGCATGATAGCCGTCGTTTACCGGAAATACCCGGCAGGCTGCCTAGAGGCGGGCGCGTGCCTCGCGCAGCCGGCCGGCGAAGGTCGGCGCATCGATCTCACCCACCACGCGCAGATCCCGCCATTCGTTGCCCTGGGCGTCAAACAGGAGGATGGCCGGCGGGCCGAATAGCCGGTAGCGGTCGAGCAGGGCACGCTGGGCGGCGTTGCTGTCGCTCATGTCGAAGCGAATCAGGCGAAAGCCGGCCAGTTGTGCGGTCACTTGCGGCGCGCTGAGCACCTCGCGTTCGATCACCTTGCAGCTGATGCACCAGTCGGCATACCAGTCCAGCAGCAGCGGTTGCGCATCGGCTTTGGCCGAGGCCAGGGCCGCGTCCAGACGAGCGGGATCTTCCAGGGTCTGCCAGCCGGCCGCTTGCTCCGTCGGGGCCAGCGCGCCCGCCTGTGACAGGCGCCCCAGGGGGCGCAAGGGATCGTCCTGGCCCTGTAGGGCGCCGGTCCAACTGGCCAGCGCGTAGACCAGCAACACCAGGCCGGCCAGTTGGCTGAGTTTCTGCCGGTGAGTCTTGGGGCCCAACTCGAGGGCGCCGAGAAAAAGCGCCACGCCCCCGGCCAGCAGCCCCCACAGGGCCAGGGCGAGGGGGCCGGGCAGGACCCGCTCGAGCAACCAGACCGAAACCGCCAGCAGCATGACGCCGAAGAGGTTGCGCACGGCGGTCATCCAGGGGCCGCTGCGCGGCAGCAGAGCACCGCCGCCGGCACCGATCAGCAGCAGCGGGGTGCCCATGCCCAGGCCCAGGGCGAACAGTTGCAGGGCGCCGCCGGCGGCGTCGCCGGTGCTGCTGATATAGAGCAGCAGGCCGGTCAGGGGCGCGCTCACGCAAGGCGAGACGATCAGGCTGGACAGCACGCCGAGGGTGGCGGCGCCGACGACGGTGCCGCCGCGGGTCTGCGCCGCCTTGTGGTCGAGGCGCTCGCGAATGAAGGCCGGCAGGCGCAGTTCGAACACGCCGAACATGGCCAGGGCAAAGATCGTGAAGAAGGCGGCGAAGGGCACCAGCACCCAGGGCGACTGCAGCATCGCCTGCAGGTTGAGGCTGGCGCCGAACAGCCCCATCAGGGCGCCGAGTGCGGCATAGCAGGCCGCCATAGGCAGCACATAGGCCAGCGACAGTACCAGTCCGCGCGTTCGGCTCGGGCGCCCGCGCAGGACCACCCCGGACAGAATCGGCAGCATCGGCAGCACGCAGGGGGTGAAGGTCAGGCCCAGGCCGGCGAGGAATACCAGGGCCAGATCGGTCCAGCGCCAGGATGCAGCGGGCATCTCGGCGGGCCCGGCTGCGTCGGCTGGCGCCGCGGCCAGCTGCAGTCGCTCGGTTTCCGGCGGATAGCACAGGCCCTTGTCGGCGCAACCCTGGTAGGTCACTTCGATGGCGGTCGGATGCTTGCCGGCTGCTCGCAGGGGCAGTTCGACATCCAGCACCCCGTAATACACCTCGACCTCGCCGAAATAGTCGTCGGTCTTGCGCTCGCCGGCCGGCAGCACGGCGGGCTCGAGCGCATCGGCCTCGGGCTGGCCGACGAACTTGAAGCGGTGCTGGTAGAGGTAATAGCCCTCGGCGGCGACGAAGCGCAACTTGATCGCCTCGGCCGTGCGTTCGACCAGGCTGAGCTTGAAGGCCTCGTTCACCGGCAGGAAGTCCGCGCTGTTGTTCAGCGGCGCGCCCAGGGGCGCAGCCGGCGGGCGACTGTCGAACAGGTTGGCGCTGGCCGGCAGGGCGAACAGCAGCAGAAGCAGGCAGAGCAGGCGCGGCATGGCGATCTCGGAGCAGGACACTGGCTGCATCATAACCAAGCCGGCCGGACTGAGGCAGGGGCCTGGCTGTAAGCGGTCGTTTCCGGGGCACCGATGTCACGGGTAAGAGGCGATGCCTGTGTCAGGCGGTATTGCAGTTCGCTCGGTGGCGCCAAGGCGTGACGCAGGGGGCGACCTGCAATTAACTGGGAGCTGGTAAGCGTCAAGCGCAGATCCCGCGACGACCAGGGGTTCTTGCTAGTCCGGGCCGCATGGATCTTCTCAGGTTTGGTCTGACTTCGGGGTGGAATAAAAAGGCCTGCAACCCAAAGGTGTGCA
>JBFHKK010000252.1:0-4715 GCA_041595475.1 Pseudomonas sp.
CGCGCCGCCACTGTATTACCGGCGCCGCTCGATCGCCGTGCGCCAGCGGCGCAGGGTTGGGCGGGCGCGGCTCGGGGGCGGCGGCAACTGAGTGTGTTGCAGGCAGAAAAAACCCCGGGCAAGCCCGGGGTTTCTGTGTTGCGAGTGGCTCAGTTCTGGCGGATGCCGGCCACCAGCCAGGGCTGGTTGTCGCCGATTTCGCGCTCCAGACGCCAGCTCTCGCTGAAGGCCTCGCCCTGATCGAAGCGCGAGGTCTTGGCCAGGCCGCTGAAGGTCAGGGTGGCGACTGTCTTGTCGCTCATGTCGTCGACGCCATCGAGCTGAACCTCGAGGTTGTCGATGTAGGTGGACTGGAAGCCATCGCCCAGTTCGGCGCGCTCGCGCTTGAGGAAGTCCAGCAGCTGCGGGGTGACGAACTCGCCGATCTTGTCCATTTCATCGGCGTCCCAGTGCTGCTGCAGGGCCATGAAATGCTCGCGGCCGGCGGCGACGAAGCTCTGCTCGTTGAACCAGGCCGGAGCGTTGATCACCGGCTTGGCCGTGGCACCGCCGGCGCCGAAGATCGAGGCCGGGGCAGCCGGCATCTCGCGCTGGTAGGGCGCACCAGCGGCCATGGCCGGCTGGGCGGCGCGGCGACGGGCGGCGAGGAAGCGGAACAGCAGGAAGGCGATCAGGCCGAAGATCAGCATGTCCATGATCTGCAGGCCCTCGAAGCCGTCACCCATGAACATCGAGGCGAGCAGGCCACCGGCGGCCAGGCCAGCCAGGGGGCCGAGCCAGCGCGAGGCGCCGCTGGCGGCGGCGGGCTGACGACCGGCGGTCGGCGCGGTCGCGGCCGGCTGGCTTTGTGGTGCCGCCTGGCGGGTCTGATGGCTGGGCGCCGAGCCGAAGGATTTTCCGCCGCCCAGGCGCTTGGCCTCGGCCTCGAAGCTCATGGTAAGGCCCAGGCTCAGGCACATGGCCAGGGCGACGCTGAGAAAACGCTGCATGTTGGGTGGTCTCTCGGTGGTTGAAACACTGCGGCGCATCTTGCACGCCCGGGGCGCCGATGACCAGACGCAGAATGTATCGGGCTTTTGCTTTTTCGACGGTTGGCCTGCAGCATGGCGACCTGCCCGTGTCTGCCAGGAGGCGTCTATGTTCATCCCCAAAGCCTTCGCCCAGGAGGAACTCGCCGCCCTGCACGGGCTGATCGAACAGGCACCCCTGGCCTGCGTGGTCAGCCAGGGTGCGCGCGGCTTGCAGGCCAGCCATCTGCCGCTGCTGCTGGTGCGCGAGGAGGGCGAGTTTGGCACCCTCTACGGCCACTTCGCGCGGGCCAATCCGCAGTGGCGCGATCTGGCCGAGGGCGGCGAGGCGCTGCTGATCTTCCAGGGCGCCGACGGCTATGTCAGCCCCGATTACTACCCGAGCAAGGCCGAGCACGGCCAGGTGGTGCCGACCTGGAACTACCAGGCGGTGCATGCCTACGGGCGCGTCGAACTGTTCGACGACCGCGCGCGCCTGCTCGACCTGGTCGGCGGCCTGACCGCGCGCCATGAGCGGGAGCGGGCGCAGCCCTGGACCCTGACGGATGCCCCCGCGGCCTATATCGACAAGCTGCTCAAGGCCATCGTCGGCTTCGCCGTGCCGATCGAGCGTATCGAGGGCCAGTGGAAACTCAGCCAGAACAAGACTGCAGCCGACTTTGCCGGGGTGCAGCAGGGCCTGGCGCAGTCGCCCAGGTCCGACGAGCAGCAACTGGCCCAGGCGATGGCGCAGCAGAAGCGACGCGACGACTGAGCCGCCCGGGGTCAGGGGCGCAGCAAGAGATTCAGCGGCGCGCGGCGCAGCTGCCGGCGCAGATAGGCGCGAAATTCGGCGGCATCCTCCTCGGGATGGCGCAGCCAGTGCAGGAAGCTGCGCAGGTAGACGCCGGTGAGCAGGCTTTCCTCGGTGATGCGCGCCAGGTGCAAAGTCTGGCGCTGCGCGGCCTCGCGCCACCACTGCACGGTGCGGCTGATGCGCAGCAGGCCCTGAACCTGCAGGTGGATATGCGCCGGCTCCAGTTTGTACAAGAGCATCTGCCCGGTCACGGCGCGGTGGGCGGCCAGCGCCTCGAGCCAGGCGACCAAGAGTTCTTCCAGGCGCCGCTCGGGCTCCAGGGCCGGCAGGTCGGCGGCCTGGGCGCGGGCCAGCAGGGCGCGGTCGGCGCGGTCGAACCAGGCCTCGACCAACTGGTCTTTCTCCCGGTAGTGCGCGGCGATGGCCTCCAGGCCCACCCCCACATGCGCGGCCACCTGGAACAGGTGCAGGCGTTCCCAGCCGCAGTCGTCGGCCAGTTCGAGGGCGGCGTCGAGGATCTGCTCGGCACTGACGGTTGCATTCTTCATCGGCTCACCTCCTGCCCGAGTATGGGCCGAGGCGAGGCTTAGGGTAGGGCGCGAAACGACAAACGGAGCCGAAGGGCTCCGTTTGCATGACCAGATCAGGCGCGCGCTGGCTCAGCGCCAGTTGTGCAGTTCCTTCTCGGACAGCCGGTGCATCTGCTCGACCTGGGCCTGGAAGGCCTGCATCGAGGCCCAGATGCGGCCGTTCAGCTCGCTCTGGGCGGCCAACTCGCCGAGGACCTGCTCGGACTGCAACTGCATGGCTTGCAGCACCTCGTCGGGGAAGCGCTTGAGCAGCACGCCCTGCTGCTTGAGCTGATCCAGGGCCAGGGCGTTGTGGTAGACGTAGTCGTCCAGCATGTCCTGGTTGGCGGCGCGGGTCGCCTCGATCAGGATCGCCTGCAGATCGGCCGGCAGGCCATCCAGGGCCTTCTGGTTGATCAGCAGTTCGAGCACCGCCTGGGGCTCCTGCCAGCCCGGGTAGTAGTAGAACCTGGCGGCCTTGTGCAGGCCGAAGGCCAGGTCGTTGTAGGGGCTGACCCAGTCGGTGGCGTCTATGGCGCCGGTCTGCAGGGCGGTGAAGATCTCCCCGCCGGGCAGGTTGACGGTGGTCGCGCCCAGGCGCGCCAGCACCTCACCGCCCAGACCGGGCATGCGGATCTTCAGGCCCTTGAGGTCGTCCAGCGAGTTGATTTCGCTGTTGTACCAGCCGCCCATCTGCATCCCGGTGTTGCCCACGGCCAGGGGTTTGACGCCGAAGGGGGCGTAGGCCTCGTCCCACAGCGCCTGGCCGCCGCCCTTGCTGAGCCAGGCGTTCATCTCGCTGGTCGACAGGCCGAAGGGCACGGCGGTGAAGAACTGCGCCGCCGGCACCTTGCCCTTCCAGTAATAGGCGGCGCCATGACCGAGCTCGGCGGTGCCGCGCGAGACCGCATCGAACACCTCCAACGGCGGCACCAGTTCGCCGCCGGCGTAGACCTTGATGCTCAGGCGCCCGCCGCTCATGGCCTTGACCCGCTCGGCCAGGCGCTCGGCGGCGGTGCCCAGGCCGGGGAAGTTCTTCGGCCAGGCGGTGACCATCTTCCATTGGTAGTGCTGCGCCGGCGCGGCGGCCTGCTCGGTGCTGGCTTGATCGTCCTTGCAGCCGGCCAGGCCGAGCGCGGCAAGCAGCGCGGCGGCGCCGAACAGGAAACGGCGGTTCATCGAATATCTCCCCCCATTACGCGGTGGTGTGGTTGTTGGTTTTGTTTAAGTGCTTACAGCTTGGCGTAACCGGGCATCAGCTACTTGTAGCCATGCTTTGCCACATTCACCTTCAGCGACAGTCCAGCACTGCAAGTCGCGTGTTAAGGACGGGCGCGCTGGCGTTAGAACAGCTTCCTCAGCGCAATGCCGGTCTGTTGCACCAGCATGTGGCTGGTATCCAGCCGGGCTGGCACGAAGGTCGCGTTTCCGGTAGCGCCGGTAGCGTGAACAATGTCCGGCACCTTATCCAGGTAGTTCAAGCCCAGATTCAGCCCCACCTCGAGGGTCGGGGTGAATGCATAGCGCCGCGCCAGCTTCAGGTCGGCACCATAGGTGGTCTCATGCAGGCTGCGCGACAGCGAGGAGCCGCCGCCAAACTGACGATCATCGGATCCCTCGTAGTCCGCATCCATAGCCAGAGCCGACAGCCCGAGGCCGATCTCAACCTGCAGTTTCGCGGAAAGCGCGTGATCGCCGGAAACAGCTAGGCGCAGACCGACATAGTCGGTGTCCAGGGTTTCATGCCGATTGTAAAAGCTGGTCGCGTCGCTAGGGCTGCTTCCATACAACTTGTAGTCCTGATTCAGGCTCATTAACTGCGGGCCCACCTGGTAACGCATATTCCAGCCCGCGGCCTGATGCTGAACCCCGACGGCCAGGTAGGCGCCAAGGTGCTCGACTTCAGACGTGAGCCGGTAGTTGAGCGGCGCGGGCGAGCTGCTGTTGTAGCCGTTTGAGCCGTTGAACAGGCCCAAGCGGATGCCGTTTCCGGCACTGTCTGAGCCCAACTGGGTGGAGTAGGACTCATCGCTCCGGCTGTGGAACGCCGAGCCTTCGAAGAACAGAAGGCCGTCGAGTTGTTCGATCGGGTATTGGCTGACAACGCCACCGGTGAGCGTCAAGGCTTCACCGCTCTGGTTTTCACCCTTGGTCAAGAAAGGCCCGCTTACCGGTGCCAGATTCACTACACCGAAGCCATCCTTGTAGCCCGGCAGGTCGAATCTGACTGAGGCAAGGTCAGCCTTGAAATAGCCGCCCTGGACGGCCTTATTGGAGGCACTCGCGGCGAGCGAGAAGATCGAGAGGCTGCCGAGCAGTAGA